>CAMNMY010000099.1 GCA_946545105.1 uncultured Clostridia bacterium | reverse complement strand
GCCTGGGAGGATAGGACGTTGCCGGTTCCAAAAAATTGAGGAAGTTTTCTTCCTCATATTTTTTTGCCATTTTTTAGCGCCAAAACAATTAATTTTATTAATTGCTGTTAAATCCAATGTTTACAACCATTTTACAATATGATAAAATTGTCGTTGGAAAGGGAAGTAATTTTATGAAATATTCTATTTATATTGTTGAAGACGATAACTCAATCAGAGACCTATATGAAATGGCCTTTGATAATGAAGAATTTACTTGTACAAGTTTTAATAACGCTGAAGATATGTTAGAAGCGTTGAAATTAGCTAAGCCAAATTTGATTATTTTAGACATTATGTTGCCAGGAATGGATGGTCTTTCTGCGCTTAAAATGCTAAAGTCTAATCAAGAAACAAGTGATATTCCAGTTATTATTGCTTCAGCAAAAGGCGATGAGGATAGCAAGGTTAGAGGCCTAGATATTGGTGCAGATGACTATATTGCTAAGCCATTTGGTATGTTAGAGTTAATTGCAAGAGTTAAAGCTAACCTTAGAAAAGTTTCATATCGTAAATCTAATCAAACTACACTTCAAGCTGGTGAAATTGTTATTAATGATGCAGAGCATGTTGTAACAGTTAATGGTCAAGTTGTAGTTATTACTCTAAAAGAATATAACTTATTAAAATTATTGATTCAAAGACAAGATATTGTTATTCCAAGAGAAGTAATCCTAAAAGAAGTTTGGGGTTATGACTTTGTAGGCGAAACTCGTACATTGGATATGCATGTTAAATCTCTACGTGCAAAATTAGGTGCATATACAAATATGCAATATATCAAGACTGTTAGAGGTGTAGGTTACAAATTCTCTCTTAATGATTTAGATGAGAAATAAAATTTTACGTAGAACAGTTATCTTAATGGCTATTGCCATGTTTTTAGTGTCGGCAGCAATCGTTGCCGCATTTATTGTTGTAAGTTTAAATCAAACTGAACAAGAAGTAAAAGAATTCTCAGAACCAGTAGTTGATCAAATTTCTAGATTAGATAATCTAGGAAGGTTGGACGTGTTTGTCGCAAACAAGCAAGGTAGCTCTATTAGAATTACTATTTATAATTCAAATGGTGATGCGGCTTGGGATACATATAACAAGTCTGAATTAAAATATACTGACATTTATTTTGATGATCAAATTAGCTCTATTATGCAAGATAATATAGGTGCAACAAGATCCAAATATACAGTAGCATATAGCAATAGTAGGTATAATCTATTTACATATTATGTAAAAGTAAAGGTTAACGATAAGGTAGATAAAGATGAGTTCTTAATTGTTAGATTCTCAAAATCTGGCGTTACTGGATCACAACCATTTTGGATTTTCGTTGGCGCATTAATAGTATTTTGGATTGTTGTTGTAATAGTAATTGCATTATTGTTTGGAATTAGTATAAAAGCTTCAATGGAGCCATTAACAACAGTTTCTAATATTATGAATGATATTAGAGAAGGTAAATATAAACAAAAACATGTAAGTAAATACCTTGTTGCATCTCAAGCAGATAAGATGGTCGAAGAAATTGGCAAGATGGGTGCTATGATTAACGATACTATGCACAATTTAAACGTTTTATTAGCCACAATTACGCAAGGTGTTATCGCGTTGGACAAAGAGGGCGAAATAATCTTTTCTAACGAAAAAGCGGCCGAATTTTTGGATGTAGATGAAACAAGAGGACCAACAAAAGAATTTGAGATGCAATATGCTTATGAATATGGTCGTTTTAAAGAATCTTTGAAGACACAAGTACCTGTCGTATTTGAAAATGAAGTCAAAGGAAGATGGTTACATGTAGAAACTATTTTCCCAAAATATGAAGAAAATACAGATATGTATATGTTGCTTGTAGTAACAGATATTACAGAGCAAATCAAAACAGCAAAAGCAAAGCAAGAATTCTTTGCAAATGCATCACATGAATTAAAGACACCATTAACAGCAATTGCAGGTTATTCGGAAATATTAACTATGGGTAAAGCAACTCCAAAACAAGTTGAAAAGTGCTCAAATGAAATACAATCAAATGCAATTAGAATGAAGTTGCTAATTGATGAGATGTTGCAATTAAGTAAGATGGATGCGCAAACTGCAGATTTAGAAAAGGAAGAAATATCTTTAAGAAATTTGAGCGAAGAAATAGTCAACGAATTAAAAGTTATTGCTCAAAAGAGGGATATTAAATTAACGATTGAGGGTGATGCCACAATTCAAGGAAACTCAAATGAATTAATCATGTTGATTAAAAATTTGGTTTCAAATGCAATAAAATACAATAAAGATGGTGGATTTGTTAAAGTTATCTTGAAAGATAAAGATGAATATGCTAATTTAATTGTTAAAGACAATGGAATCGGAATCTCAAAAGAGCATATAGATAAAATATTTGAAAGATTCTATAGAGTAGATGAGTCTAGAACATCAACAGCAAGTGGTGAGAGTTCAACTGGACTTGGATTGTCTATTGTAAAGCAAGTAGTTGATGATCATAAGGGGAAGATAGAAGTAAAGAGTAAAATAGGAGAAGGTTCAGAATTTATCGTGACCTTTCCAAAGAGGTAACTATGTACGCACTAAAACTAACACCAGCATTAAAAGACTACATTTGGGGCGGTAATGCTCTAAAAGGAAAATGGGGTAAAAAGACAGACAAGGATGTTATTGCAGAAAGTTGGGAACTTTCTTGTCACAAAGATGGCGAAAGCGTTATATCTAATGGCGAATATGCTGGAATGACATTGTCTGAGTTTATCGCTAAGAATCCACCTGTGAGCGGATTTAAGGCCCAAGCATTTAAATTCTTCCCAATTTTAATAAAACTAATCGACGCAAAGACAAATCTTTCTATACAAGTCCATCCTTCAGATGATTACGCGCTTGTAAATGAAGGACAATTTGGAAAGAGCGAAATGTGGTATATCGTTGATGCCAAAGAAGGAAGCGGCGTATATTGTGGATTTAAAGAGAAATATTCTATAGAAGAAGTAGCAAATGCTTTAAAAGAGAATAGAATTTTGGATCTTCTAAACTTTATTGAAGCAAAGAAAGGAGATTGTATTTACATTCCAGCTGGTACAGTTCATGCTATTTGTGGCGGATTATTAATATGCGAAATTCAACAAAACTCTTCTTTAACATATAGACTATACGATTATGATAGAGTAGATGCTAAAGGAAATAAGAGAGAATTGCATATTGATAAGTCTTTGAAAGTTATTGATTCATCAAGAGTATGTAAGATGAATGATGGTGTAAAGCAATTAGATCAAGACACAAAGCTTTTGGCTTCTTGTAAATATTTTGAAACAAAAGAAATTAAAATTGACGGCGAAAAAACAATTCAAGGAACAATGGAGACTTTCAAATCAATTACTGTAGTAGACGGTGAAGGTATTATTTCAGTAGATGGAAATAGAGATCCACTAAACCTTGGAGATACATGTTTTATCCCAGCAGGTCATGATTATACTGTTAAAGGTAAGATGACAATAATTGAAGCTATGCTTCCTTAATTAAAAAACGATTTATATTTATATGGTCGTATCGTCGATGTAGTTGGCGCTAAGACCATATTTTTTTATCATGGCAGCAGCGCGTTTTGCATCATTTAAATTAATGAATGAACGAGAAGAGTAGAACACACGTTTTCTTGAATCAAGAATTTGGAAAGCAAAGCCATTAATTGATCTTGTAAATGTGAATGATCCAGTGTTCATAATGTCTTTAAACATTACAGCGGTTAATTCATTTGGCTTTGTTTTCATTGGTGATGTTTCGAAAACGACTTGTCCTTTTTCTGTTCTTAGTAATAACCTGAATGGTCTATCTGCATCTTTTGAGCTAGCAATTTCAAATTTGCCAAGTTCAGGAGATGGTGCTTTTGTATTTCCTATTAATATGGCATTAGGTAATCTTTCTAGTGCCTCTTTTTCTCTTTCAATTTTTCTTTGTTCGGCGCGGGCAGCAGCTTCTTCTTTACGAATAGCAATTAATTCTTCTTTTTGCTTATCGTGTTCCATCTTGGCAGCAGCAATACCACCAGCTTGCATTGTAGACATTTTTGCAATAGGTTTCTTTTTGCCTTTTAGCGTTGCAAAAGAAATAACAGAGATTTGTTCTTGTTGAGGTGGTAGTTTCTTTTTAGGCTTTTCTTCTTGAATAGGTTGTGGGGCAGGTTCTTCTTTAACTTCCTCTACAACAGGTTCCTCTTGTTCAACTTCTTGCTCCTCAACTTG
>CAMNMY010000098.1 GCA_946545105.1 uncultured Clostridia bacterium | reverse complement strand
CAAATCATCAAGTGCAAAATCCGTGGAAAGATTAGACTTGAAGGCGAAGCCTTCATTGGCGATATGGTTCAAGTGTCTTACGATAATAAAGGCGAAGGGATAATTGAAAAGATTAATCCAAGAAAGAGCCAATTGATTCGTCCATATGTTTCAAATATTGATGGAATTATTATTGTTGTTTCGCCAATTCCAGAGCCTAACTTCTTACTAATAGATAAACTAATTATTGGTGCTGTAGAACAACAAATTACTCCTATTATTTGTGTGAATAAACCATCATTAGATGGATATAAAGATTTAGTTAAGAGAATAATCAAAGATTATTCAACTTTGGCAGATATAATAGAAATCGATGCATTAACAGGTAAAGGAAGCTCAATTTTAAGAGAAAAAAATAAAGGCAAATTCTTTGCTCTTGCTGGTCAATCTGCAGTTGGAAAATCTACATTTATTAATCAAATGATTGGTAAAGATGTTATGGAAACTGGCGAAGTTTCAAAACATAATGAAAAAGGAAGAAACATTACACGTCATATCGAAATTATAAAATTCGAAGATGGAACAAAAATTGCAGATACATGCGGTTTTGATAAATTAATGATGCCAGTTACAGATCCTGCAAATTTGGCTACATATTTTGTGGATTTTGATGAATTTGTTTGTAACTGTAAATTTAAAATGTGTCATCACATAGAAGAAGAAGTATGTGGTGTCAAAGAAGCTGTAAAAGCTGGCAAACTATCTAAAGATAGATATGACAGATATGTTAAACTATATGTGGAATCTCAAAAAAGGTGGAATACAAGGTATGATAAACGTTAAAATTTCTCCATCAGTATTATCTGTGGATATTGAAAAGATTGGAGATGCTGTAAAAGATTTAGCAAAATTCGGTGCAGATTATGTTCATTGCGATTGCTTAGATGGCGTATTTGCTCCAAACACTTCAGATGGAATTAGAATGGTAAAGATTTGTAAAGCTAATTCTACGCTTCCATTAGATGTACATTTAATGATTATGAATCCAGACAAATACATCAAAGATTATGTAGATGCTGGTGCAGATATAATTACATTTCATGAAGCAGCTTGTACAAAGACTGCAGAAACTTTAGATTTAATTCATTCATATGGAAAGAAAGCTGGCTTAGTTTTAAATCCAGATGTTCCAGTTGAAAGTGTAATCCCATATTTAGATAAAGTTGATGTTGTTATGTTGATGGGCGTGTTCCCAGGTTTTTCTGGACAAAAATTCTTGGAATATGTTTTAGATAAAATTGTTGAATTAAAAAAGATTATTGGTAATAGAAATATTTTGATCGAATTAGATGGTGGTGTTAAAGCTGCAAATATCAAAGAAATAGTAGATAGAGGAGTAGATATTTGTGTAGGCGGATCATCTGTATTTAATGCACCTACGATAAAAGAAGGAATTGACGCTTTAAAGAACGCGTGAAACAATGGCTAAAAGCGTGAAACACGCGATAAATACTATAAAATTTAGGGTAGAAGAGTAAAAAAATAGGCATCCATAAGGATGCCTAATTTATTGCTTTATATATTAAGCACGGCTGTCCAATTTCTTTAGACACTTTGTGCAAACATAAGCATGCTCAAATGAACCATTATCGTTAACTAATTTAACCTTTTGAACGTTTGCTCCCCAAGATCTTCTAGTTTTACGATTTGAGTGGCTTACTAAATTTCCTGATAATTGTCCTTTTCCGCAAATAGCACATACTCTAGACATATTTGTCACCTCCTGACATAACTTGCTTTGATATAATAACACGATGAAACTATTTATGCAACAAAATTTATGCGAAAAAACGCATTAAATTTACAAAAATTTTATGTGGGGGCTTTCGCGCGCGACTATACGCGCGTGTTGGAAAACTTCGCGTTAGTGCTTGCCAAATTCTAATTTATATAATAAAATATACGTGTATGGCTGTAAAGACTTCGAATTTTTATGGAAAATTAGTAATAACAGATGACGCTATTGCAATGACAGCATACCATGCTGCATTAGATTGTTACGGGGTAATAGATCTAGTGAGTAGGTCTTTAACAGACAGCTTAAGTGAATTATTTTCTAAAACACCAACTTCTAGAGGAGTTAAAGTAATTACTTTAAGCAACAGAATAAATTTAGAATTGTTCGTTATACTTAAAGAAGGTGTGAATGTATCTGCTATATGTGAGGCTATCCAAGGCACTGTTAAGTATAATGTTGAGACTTATACTGGAATGAGAGTTAACAAAGTAATTGTTAACGTCGTTGGAGTTAAGGTCTAGGAGATATTAATGAAAACTATAGATAATGCCCAACTGATAGCAATGTTCAGGGGCGGATATATGAATCTTAAAGCTTCTAAAGCTTATGTAGATTCCCTAAACGTATTCCCAGTACCAGATGGTGATACGGGATCAAACATGACACTAACTATGGCTTCTGCAATTAAAGAAATTGATTCTTTAAAGGATGCAGACAAGTCAGATATTTTAACAGCTTACGCTAGAGGAGCCTTGCGCGGTGCGAGAGGTAATTCTGGCGTTATTTTATCTCAAATTGTTAAAGGACTTTCAACAGTTTTAAATAATGAGGAAACATTAAACGTTAAGGCGTTCTCTAAAGCATTTCTAAATGCTAGAGAAGTTGCATACAACGCTGTTACAAAACCAAAGGAAGGTACAGTATTAACTGTTATTAGAGCTATGGCTGAACAAGCTCCAATAATTGCTAATAAGACTTCTTCTTTAGAAGACTTCTTTGAAAAGGTTATTAAGTGCGGCGAAGAAATGCTTCAAAAGACACCAGATATGCTTCCAGTTCTTAAGAAAGCTGGCGTTGTTGATGCTGGTGGCCGTGGTCTTATCCTTGTTATGGAAGGTTACCTAAAGGCATTAAGAGGAGAAGAAATTCAAGAAGTTGATGAATCAGCTCACTTTGAAGCACCATCTTTAGATGCATTTGGTACATCTAAGGGCGATGAAAACGATTATGAGCATATTACATTTGCTTATTGTACAGAATTCTTCGTAACAAACCTAAAGAAACACGTAACAGAAGAAGATGTTGAAAGACTAAGAGAAAAATTAATGGCAATTGGTGATTGCGTTATCGCAATTGGTGATATTAGCTTCATTAAGGTTCACGTACACACGAACCAACCAAACAAAGCTTTATACTATGCGCTACAACTTGGTGAACTTGACAAGGTTAAGATTGAGAATATGTTAGAGCAACATAGAAAGCTTGTTGAAGCAAGAGAGGCTTCAAAGAAGCCTGTTGGTATGATTTCCGTATGTGCTGGTCCTGGACTTGCTGCAATCTTCAAAGATTTAAACGTTGATGAAATCATCGAAGGTGGCCAAACAATGAACCCAAGTATTGAAGACATTGCTAATGCCATCAACCATGTTAATGCAGATAGCGTTATTATCTTACCTAACAATTCAAATATTATTATGGCTGCAGAAAATGCAGTTCAATTAATCGAAAATAAAAAATGCTATGTAGTTCCATCAAAGGAAGTTCCAATGGGAATTAAGGCAGCATTTACATTTGATCCAGCTAAGGATGCAGAAACAAACGTACAAGCTATGACTGAGGCACTTGATGAAGTTAAGTGTGGACAAATCACAACAGCTGTTCGTGATACTAAGATGGATGGATTCAATATTAAGTCTGGAGATATTATCGGACTTGATGGAAAGAAGATCATCGCTCGTGCATCAAATCCAACAGAAGCTGCAAAGACAGTTATTAAGAAAATGGTTGATGATTTCAGTGAAGTTATCACATTGTATTATGGAGATAGTGTAACACTTGAAGAAGCAGAAGCATTGAAAGCATCTTTAGAAGAAGAATATGAAGATTTCGATGTATTGCTATATGAAGGTGGTCAACCACATTATCAATACTTTATTTCTATAGAATAATATATTGTTTAATATAATAAAGGTTTTTATATGCAATTAAAAAACATAAAAGGGGTCGGTGATAAGACCCTTTTTAAATTGAAAAAGATAGGGATAGAAAATATAGACGATTTGGTTAGATTTATGCCAAAGTTCTATTGGGATATGACGAAAGAAAGTGATTTAAGAAATTGCGATCACGGTGACTATGTCCTTTTGAGAGGTGTGGTTACAAAGAAGTCAAGACCTGTTAATATTAGGCGCGGTATGTCTATCTTTAAAGCAGATTATGAAAGCCAAGGAAAGAAGGTACAACTAACATGGTTTAATACCCCTTATGTCAATGGACAAATCCAAGTTGGTGAA
>CAMNMY010000097.1 GCA_946545105.1 uncultured Clostridia bacterium | reverse complement strand
AAGGTTTTGTGCAAATTTCTTTGGACCGGAGTTCGACTCTCCGCATCTCCACCAAAAAAGAAGAATAGGGTTAACATAAGTTAACCCTTTTTCTTTATTAATTTTTAGAGAATTTATATTATTTTGTTAATTGATTAAACATTTCATCGTTTTCTAATTCAGATTCATCTTTGTTATTTTCTATTTTAGATTCATCTAAATTGTTGTCTAAAGAAGATTCATCTTTATCGATGTCTTTATATAGTTTAAATTCTGAAGATTTATCGACATCATCTTTAATTTGAGATTGGAAAGAGTTTTGCTCGCCATGTTCAATGATGATTGGACCCTGTTTGTATTCTGGATCGCCCATCAACGCTTTTTGAACATTTTCTTTTAATGGTTCAACTTCTTTAGCTTCTTTGATTGATTTTAAAACGTTGATACAAAATGCAGCACGGCCTTTTTGCGTGCCAGATAATTGTGCAAATTGTTCTGGAGTAGGGAGATCGTCTGTTGTTTTATACGATGGCATAACATGATGTAGATATGCTTTTGTTTCCTTTTCTAAGTGATTTTTATCTCCAAGATATACACTGTTTGGATTACGGAAATCTTTAAAAGCTGCCTTAAAGTTTGAGTATTGCTTAGATGTAGTACTAAACACTCTCTCAAATACACCGCCTCTATTATTATCCAAGGCTTGATCTAAGGACTTTGTTGTTGTAGGAAGCTTTGCTTGTATTCTTGTAACTACATCTACATAAGAGTCGAATTTCTTAGCATCTTTTACTTCATCTGAATAATCTCTTATTTGGGTTTCAATTCTTTTTGCATTTGCTTGTAAATCTTTATAGTATTTAATCTTATCTGGATCAGTTTCATTTTGTAATTGTCTATAAGGATCATAATCTTTGAATTTATCTTTTATTGTATTCATAGGATATAAAAGGAATTTTCTTAATTCGTGTTCTTCTTGCATACTCATATTTCCTAAATGATCATACGGATTCATGTTAAATTCATCTAAGTGCTGTTCTGCAGCTTGGGATAAAAGCATATTCTTTGCAGTCAATAAAAGTTCATCAAAAGAGCATTCAACCTTTGAACCATTCATGCCATATCTAGCAAGATAGTCTACAACATCATTGAATTGGCCGCGCTTATTTGTTTTATATTTAGGATCAGAAAACTTATCGATGAAATCCTTAATACTACATTTTTTTGCTGCTTTCTTTTCTGCGTTTGTCACAAATACACCTCGCTTTTTAATTAATTATCTTCAATGATAATTCTACAACAGAGACTGTCACAAAAGAGCAACAAACTAGTATGTGGGTTTTAGTAAAATAACTTCATAGTGGCAGCTTCTTTCATTCTTTAAACTAATTATATGTAGCCTCTAGTCAAATAGCATAGCTATAGCTAAATAAAAGGATCTTCGTCTTTTAATATTGCAGATGTATCCTCTTCTTCCTTTGAAGGCTTTGCCTTCTCTGGATGCTTTTCAACATAATCTACATAACCATTTATGGTTAAAGTTTGTTTTACAGAAGAAACAACCCAAGTAATAATTGCGGCTAATATAAATAGAGCAATTAAGATAAAGAAGATAAGATCTCTTACAATAGATGAATTAACTTTTAGCGCATTAGTTGTTGCATTATTCATAGCATCTACAATGCCTTGTTCGTGAGTATATCTAGAATCGTTTAAATAAGTTTGCATATCTTTTTGGAAATCTTTAAAGAAAGATTCATTTATTATTCTTGCGGTTAAATCGCCATGCATTTCTATCCAACCAAAATATGGAGAAGAATCATATTCTACAAACAATATTAGCCAATGGCCTTCATCATCGAATAAATATAGATATAAATCATAAGCAAAACTTTCAAGCGAGTCTTTTGTGATATTACCATATTGCTTTGGAAAAGCATCAGCATTAATTATATATAGATAAGGTTGAACCCCTGTCTTTTCATAAAAATCAGCAAATGAAGAATCTAAAGATTCTTTATCCGCGATAATGCCAACATCGTCTTCATAATATGAACCGCTAAATTGGCAATCACGAGAAGACAACTTTCTAGGGATCATAAACAAAGGAATTATAGACGCAACGATTAGGGCAATAACAAGAATAATAATAGGAAGAATCATATTTGTGCGAGGTATTCTTCTAGGCGTTCCTGCAAAGAAGAAATAGCACATCATGCCATGTCTATTTATATATGAATATCTTGTAGCTCCAGGAAAAGGACGACGAGAATAAGTTGGCGTGTAATTTCCACTACTATGCGGCCCAGACGAATGGAATCCTCCTCCAAAACTTCCGCCGCCACCAAAGCCGCCACCATGTGAACTAGGCATAATATATCCCCCTATTTTAAAATAATCGTTGTTACGCTATTTGGTTGAATAGTGAATTTTCCATCAAAAGCTTTTTCGCTTTCTTTCCAATAAGTGTTTTCGTATGTTTCCACAATCGTTGCTTGTGTAAATTTAGAAGAAGATAATAATATATTTTTTGGCTTATTATTATCATTGATAATAAAGATAGTTACTGTGCCATCTGGTTTTTTAAAGCCTACACTATCAACGCCACCAAAATCGTATAAATCATAGATGTCAGCTTTTATTCTTACATCACCATAGTCTATGTATCTCATAAATTGGCCATACATATAATATCTATAATATAGATTTGTTTCATGGGTCTCTTTGTCCCAATAAACAAGTCCATCTTCCCAACCGCCAAAAGCAACACCAAGCCACCAATTCCATTCAACAGCATTTAAATATCTTAAATCTTGAAGAAGAACTTTGGCAGAGAATAATCCCGTATCGATTGATGGGTCAACGCCACCTTGCATGATGCAATATTCAGACATAACTATTTTTTTATCGAACTTTTTGAAATAGTTATAGAATTTAGTTCTTATAGATTTATCTATATCTGCAGCATAAGAGTGCATAGACACATATTCTAAATCTTCAAAATATGAATATTTTGAAAATTCTTTTAGATATTGCTTATTTTTAGATGAAGCAAGGCCTAATTTATAGTTGCCTGATTCATATATATCCATAACAAATTTGGTGTTATTTTTTGCGTTATATTCATTCATTGTTTTATAGAACACATCATAGAATTTAGCAAGAAGAGGCGCATCATAATGGCATCCTTCTTGGCCATTACTGCTACCACCCCATTTCCATTGAGGTTCATTAACTGGTGAAATATATATTTCTATATCGTTATATCCTAAAGACTTAATATATGAATCTAAAAGGGTAGATGAGATTAAAACATAGTTTGCAAATGCCTCATAGTTTTCTTCTGGCAAGTTATTCTCATGCTCTTTATCTGCATGCGTTTTTCCATTCTTTGTTAAAAGATAATGAGGTGAATTTGAAAAGATAGTAATCTTTTTAATGTTACCTGTTTCTAAAGACAATTTTAACATTTCAAGATAGTATGCATCTTTTGTGATATCATAATTAGATACATCATAAAATGATGTATTATCTACATAATTTTCTGATTTGAAGAAGCTTTCTGTTGATGTTGATTCATTGTATGTAGGGATATCTAATTCTAAAGATCCACCGCCAAGATTATATCTAAAAGCGGTCAATTTTAATCCATCATTCCCATATAAATAATTAACAAGTTGAGCTTTAGTTTCTTCATCTGCTTCTTTGCCAATTACTCTAAAATTCCAGCAAGATGATGCACCAAAATATTCAAAGGTTTGGTATTCTTTTGTTTCGTCGAAATCAATTTTTATAGTACTTCTATTCAAATATCCATAAGCAATGCCAAATATAGAACCGCCTAAGATGGCGATAGTTAATATAAAAGCAAATACCATAATAATTATTTTTTTTGATTTTGAGGATAAAGCCATACAAATATTATATTGAAATTAATACTTTATATCAAGATATTAATATTTTCTATATATATAGAAACAAAACATAGTTTTGAATACAATTATTTAATATTTTGAAATTAAGAGACAAATCAATTTATCTATTTTTATAATTTATTTTTAAGTGGAAAGTGGTGCAAATAAAAAAATTGCCCAATATTTTACACAGCCGACAAAAATACAATGTTGACAAATGCAAGATGCCTCTAATAAAATATTTATGCGCATATTAAATAATATGTGCTCAAAAAGGTAAATACTTAGGAGGTTTATATTATGACAAACAAAAAACTTTGGTTAAGTCTTTTAGCTGTAGTTCTAATCGTTTGTATGCTTTCTGTAGGACTAATGTCTTGTAAGAAAAAGACAGAAGAAGAAGAGCCAGA
>CAMNMY010000096.1 GCA_946545105.1 uncultured Clostridia bacterium | reverse complement strand
TCGTTTGAGTATAATAGAGCTTCGTTCATAATACCGATTAAGCCAAGAGATGAGTCTGTGCAATATGCATTAGATGTACCAGTAATATCATGGTTGGTCATCATTGAGTTATAAAACAATCCATCTGAGCCATATTTTGTAACAATAGTGTTCTTTGCTGAGAACATTGTATATAGACAATTTGTTACATAATCTGCATCCTTAATTCTTGCGGCGATCAAACCTTTGTGTAACCAGCAGTGAGATTGTTTTGATTGTTCTACAGTTGCTGATTTATCTCTATTTTCTAAAGCTTGTTTTGTTGCTTTTAACAATTCTTGGTTATCTTGAGTTTCAAATGCTGGCCAAGCAAGGTATAGATGGCTTAAGTGTCTATGTGCGTTATTGTCGTTATATCCATTTGCACACCATTCTTTAACAGCGCCAGATTCATCATATTGATAATTTGGCAATAAGTTCATAAATGTTTCATATTCTGAAACTCTTGATGAATAGCCACTCTTTTGCATCTTGTTTTCAAGAGAGATTAATTGTTGTAGAGAATACTTAGCTGCAGATATATCCATAGCTGCATTTGCAGCTAAAGTTGACTTATATGTGCCTTTAGTGTCGTTTTCTGGAGAATAAGATGGAACGATTAAATACTTTTCATCATTAGATAAAGAAGTCTTTGATGCGCTGTATCTTGCATTGCCTTGAGCATCTGTATAGTACTTAGGTGTACAAATACCCATCCAGAAATTAGCATTTAGAGTTAATAGGGGATATAAGATATCATCTAATAAATCTTTTTCGCCAGACCATGTATTGATCTTTTTATTTCCATAACATTGATAATATTCATAGATTGGTTGAATCATCCATGCTGCACCGGCATTCCAATATTGGAATGGATATCCGATGTTACCTTCGTCGTTGATAGCTCTATCTCCATCGCAGTGAGGAGGACATAGGATTGCTTCATCCACACCATATATGGCTTTAGCATTCTTTTTCCAGTCTTCAATTTGGTTGTATACAAAACTAATATATCCATCGCCAAATGTAGATAAATTTGATGTATTCATACCGCTAGATTGCAAATTAACATTTGCATCCATAGTGTAGATGTATCTCCAACCTGGATCCCATGTTCCAATCCACATACCACTCAATTTAGTCATTGAATGACCTGCACAACAAATCATGGCATATCTACCTTGATTGTATGCTCTATTAGACAATACTGTAGATAATTCTTTTGATTCTTTTTGTGCCTTGATAACTTTATTATTAGATGCTCCTAATTCTGCATCATTTTTGTCTACAATTGTTAATGATGTAGAATTAAATAATTCGTTTTGAATTTTTGCAGATGGTTCAAGTGCTTTTTCATAAGAAAAAGCAGTGTTTCCGTATTTTTCTGCAACAGATTGTACTTTAGCAAGTAATGTGTTTGTTAGATTATATGAACTTGCTCCAGCAAAATCATCCATGTCTCCAAGATCGTTAGTTCTATCTAGAGCTGTAATTATATAGACAGCTTTAGCATCTTTAATAGAAATAGCAGCATCTTTTTTGTTTGCGCTATATGTATCATCGTTTGTTGTGTTTGTAGCAGTTTTTGTGCCACCGTCAACAACGATGTAAGAAACGGTTGCAAACCCACCATTTTTTAATGATGAATTAGCATAATTAGGATAGTGTGCAACTTGCATTAAATATGAGCCATCGCTTGCAGCGATTTCTTTATATCTCATATTCTTTTCATCGACTTGAGAATTATCATCTTTCAAACCAAAACCGCTCATTTTAGAGATTGTATCAATTGATAAATCAATTGACACTTTATTATCCGAATTAGTAATAGATGTAATAGTTACATCATCTTCTCTTGAAGAGAAAGTTTTTCTTTCCCATTTTGTATTTCCGTCGTTATAGGTTTCGCCAACTTCGGCTGTTTCGTAATTTGTATATCTTTGATACTTTGAAATTTCTGAAGAGTATTTTGTGTCTACACGAAGTTGCATACCTGGATGGTATTTGCCAATTCGATCCCAACTATCTATTACATCTGAAGAAGCAGGTGCTTGATGATTGACAATCTTTTGGCGAAGTTCATCTAAAGATGTTGTAGATGTAGGGATATCATCTCTATTAACACTTGTTGGCATAATAAAGTCGATATCTTGGTAAGTGATTACATCACTTGTTGGTGATGAATTAGTAATAAAACCAATTCTTCCGTTGCCTCCAACCATGCCATCACGCCAGTTAGAATCACCTGTAGATAATTTAATATCCTTATATGATGTAGAATATGTTATTTTTTCGTTTACGCAATCAGATTTTAATGCGCCAGCACCAAATAAAGGCACTAATACCAAAATAACAACTAAAACTATTGCTGTTAAGCCAACGACTCCAGATCCGATTGAAATTCCAAGAATGGCACCTTTAGATAATTTGCCTTTCTTTGCAATTATCTTTTCTTTCTTTTTCTTTGGTTCATCTTCTACGATTTCGACATCTTCGAGGTCTTCGACCTCATCTAGATTTTCATCATCTAAAATTTCATCGTCTAATAGTTCTTCATCTAGTTCTTCTTCAGGTCTTTTCGCCATAATTAACACCTCAGTTTTACTTATATATTATTTATACTATCATATATGCGCACAATATGCACTATGTGATTTGTTTGACAAAGTTAAATGTATGTAAATATAATATGTATACATAAAAATCGAAGGCTATAACTAAATAAGAGTAATTTAGATGCTGTTTTAAGAGAATGATAGTCACCGGCTGCAAGCTATCTAAACAGGTTTAAAAGAAGTGCGATTTGGTTGCTGGTGGAGGAAATGCCACACGTGAATCTGCGAGAAAGATATAATGAGGGATAGAAATATCCAAAGCAAAGTGGAACCACGGGATGCTCGTCTTTGAAAGATGGCATCCCATTTTTTATGGAAAAGGAAGGAAACATGAATAAAGTAGCAATGGATTTACAAGTAGCAATGGAAAAGGACCCTGCAGCTAGATCAAAGGCTGAAGTATTCTTTACATATGGTGGTTTTAAAGCGTTATTTAGATATAGAATTGCGCATTGGTTTTATACTCATCATATGAAGACTGTTGCAACAATAATATCTGCTGGATCAAGAAGAAAATACGGCATTGATATTCACCCAGGCGCACAAATTGCAGGTGGTGTTTTTATAGACCACGGCGTAGGTGTTGTAGTTGGTGAGACCGCAATTATTGGGACGAATGTTTTGATATATCAAGGCGTTACTTTGGGTGGTACTGGAAAGGAAGTAGGAAAGCGTCACCCAACAATAGAAGACAATGTAATGATTTCAGCTGGTGCTTCTGTTTTAGGAAATATTGTAGTTGGCCATGATTCAAAAATTGGTGCAGGTAGTGTTATTGTAAAGAACGTTCCACCACACGTAACAGTAGTTGGTGTGCCAGGTAGAATTGTTAGAGAAAATAATGTAAGAGTAAATGAATTGGATCAATCTTTACCAGACCCAATTTTGGAAGAATTTGCAAGATTAAATAAGAGAATTGATGCGCTTGAAGAAAAGCTTCATGTGCAAGCATGTAAATATTCAATCGTTATGGAAAACGAAGAAGGAGAAAAAGACAATGCTTAAGATATATAACACATTAACAAGACAAAAAGAAGAATTTAAACCAATAGATGAAAAGGAAGTAAGAATGTATAGCTGTGGACCTACAGTTTATAGCTATGCCCATATTGGTAATATGAGAACATATATCTTTATGGATATTTTTAGAAGAACTCTAAAGTATGATGGCTATAAGATTAAGGGAGTTATGAACATTACAGACGTTGGCCACTTACTATCTGATGGAGATGATGGCGAAGACAAAATGGAAAAAGCTTCAAGAGAACAAAAGAAGACTCCATGGGAAATTGCAGCATTCTATACAGATGTATTCTTTAAAGATTTAGCAAAGCTAAATATTGGTAGACCAGAAATTATTGCTAAGGCTACAGATCATATTGCAGATATGATTGATTATGTTAAGGCATTAGTAGATAAGGGATATGGATACGAAATTGATGATGGTATTTATTTTGATATTGATAAGTTTCCATCATATGGTAAGTTGTCTAGATTAAATCTTGAAGATCAACAAGCTGGTGCTAGAGTTGAAGTAAATTCACAAAAGCATAACCCATATGATTTTGCCCTATGGAAGAAGGCAGAGCCTGAACATATTATGCAATGGCCATCTCCTTGGGGAATGGGATATCCAGGTTGGCATATTGAATGTTCTACAATGAGCAAAAAATATCTTGGCGAAGTATTTGATATCCATACAGGCGGTGTAG
>CAMNMY010000095.1 GCA_946545105.1 uncultured Clostridia bacterium | reverse complement strand
AGGGAATTGATTGTATTACAAACTTAACAGATAACACAGTAGTTGGTGCATTAGATGTTGTTCTAGCTAAAACAGATGCTGCTGGTATCCCAGTATTTGGTAGTGAAATTGATCAAGTATCAAACGGATGTATTGCTTCTGCATCTTTAGATTACAAAGCTTTAGGTAAGGAAACAGGTTTAATCATGGCTAAGATTATCAAGGGCGAAGCAGTCGCAAGCAACGATATTGCAATCAAAGTTAAGGACAGCTTCAATTGCTATTCAGCAAAGGTAGCAACTAAGTTCAATATCGCAGTTCCAGAAATCGAAGGATTACAAAACGTAGATAAGGACTAATTAAATAATGTTTTTAGATGTATTATTAACAATATTACAACAAGGTTTATGTTACGCCCTAGTCGCTATGGGCGTATACATAACTTATAAGATACTGGATTTCCCAGATTTGACAGTAGACAGCTCTTTCCCATTCGGAGGAGTTGTTTGCATTTCATTAATGCAAGTAGGCTGCCCATTTGTTATTGCTTTAATTATGGCATTTTTAGCAGGTGCTACAGCAGGCTTAATCACTGGCTTATTACACGTTAAATGTAAGATTAGCAATTTACTATCAGGTATTATTACAATGACAGCTCTATTGTCTATAAATTTGGCGGTATCTAATGGTAGAACTTTGATTCCATATTCTGGATATACAACATTGTTTAGTAATAATGCATTTATTAATATGTTTGGTGACGATATAGATATCCAAGCAATTGGATGTATCATCATTTTGGTTTTAGTCGTTGCCGCTTGTAAGATTCTATTAGATTTGTTCTTAAAGACAAAAACTGGATTTATGTTAAGAGCTGTTGGTAACAATGAGCAAATGTGTACATCTTTAGGACGCAATTGTGGAACTTATAAAATTCTTGGTCTTGTTATCGCAAATGGTATGGTTGGTTTAGCTGGTGCTATTTATGGCCAATATATGAACTACTTTGATAACATGTCAGGAACAGGTATGGTAGTTATCGCTCTTGCAAGTGTAATTATCGGATGTGCCATGTTTAAGAATTTAAAGAAGATAAAGGGCACAACAGCAGTTATTATTGGCGCGCTTATTTATACAGCAGCATTAAATATTGTAATTGCAATTGGTGTTCCAACAACATATTTAAAACTTGTAATGGCAACAATATTCGCAATTATCCTTGTTTTAAATGGATTTGTATTAAATACAGAT
Source organism: uncultured Clostridia bacterium (assembly GCA_946545105.1). The sequence continues at coordinate 3,184 of CAMNMY010000095.1, read as the reverse complement.
AAGAAACTAAAGAAAGGAGAAGTGAAAGATGTCTCAAACTCTTGAGTTAAATAACATAACAAAGATTTTTAATAAAGGCACTGTAAACGAAGCTACTATCTTTAGTGGATTTAATATGAGCGTAGAAAAAGGCGAATTTGTTTCTATCGTTGGATCAAACGGTTCAGGTAAAACAACGCTATTAAATATTATCAGTGGTAATATCCCAATTGAAGGTGGCAGCATTCTTTTAAACGGTGAAGATATTTCTAAGCAAAAAGAATATATTCGTGCAAGAAAGATTGGTCGTGTATTCCAAGATCCATCAAAAGGAACAGCAAATACAATGACAATTGCTGAGAATTTAGCTTTGGCTGAAAATAAGGGCAATATCTATGGACTAACACGCGGTCTAAATAAAAAGAAAATAGAAGAATATAGAGACTTGGTTAGAACATTAAATCTTGGACTTGAAGATAAGATTAATGTTGAGGTTGGTTCATTATCTGGTGGACAAAGACAAGCACTTACTTTGCTTATAGCAACAATGACTCCAATTGATCTTTTATTGCTTGATGAACATACTGCAGCTCTAGATCCAAAAACAAGCCAAGATATTATGGATTTAACAAATAAAATTGTTAAAGAAAAACAAATTACAACACTTATGGTTACACACAACTTAAGATTTGCTGTTGAATATGGTTCAAGATTAATGATGTTCAATAAGGGCGAAGTTGTAATAGATAAAGCTGGCGCAGAAAAAGATAAATTGGTTGTTGATGATCTTCTAAAGACATTTAACGAAATATCTATTGAATGCGGTAACTAGGAATAAAATTTAGATATATTAGCCACAGCAAACGCTGTGGTCTTTTTTATCCTCTATTGTAATTATGCGCGTTATTATATTATAATAATTTATAGCGCGAGGTTTATATGCCAAAGATTTTAGGATACCCATTTAGGGCGTATATGATAGCAACGGATAAGAAACGTATTAAGACTCTTCCTCACTATGAAGAAGGTTTTGAAGTTGATAGTGATATCCGTTATGCTCCAAAGAACGGTAAATTCCACAAATTTGATTTGATTATTCCAAATGGAAAAAGAGACGAAGTAACACCAGTAGTTATTGATATACATGGTGGTGCGTATTATTTTGGTTATAAATGGATTAATGATGATATTGCAAGATACTTTGCTATAAAGAGCGGATACAAAGTTGTAAATGCAAATTATAGAATTGTTGGATTTGGCGTTAATATGTTTGATGGCATTAAAGATGTCGTTAAGATGATTGAATATGTTTTCTCTCACGCTGATGAATTGAAGATAGATAAAAACAATATCTTTATTATGGGTGATTCTGCAGGTGCACATATTATGTCACTTGCTGCTACATGTTTTTATAACAAAGAATATGCAAAAGCTTTAGGTATTGAAATTACTCAAGATGTAAAGATTAACGCTGCAGCATTTACTTGTGGCGTATATTCATTCGATCCATTTAAAGATAATTGGAAGTTAAGACCATTCATTAAGGATATTACAGATAGAAAGTTAGAAAAGGGAAATAAGTATAAGCTATCTCAAGTTGCTGATAATTATATTCCTGGTTCATTCCCAATTATTTTAAATTCAGCGTTTGGAGATTTCTTAAAGAAGCAAACAATGAGTTTTTATGAATTCTTGAAAGATAAGAATGAAGTTAAATTAATTTTCTATGAAAAGTCTTTAGATGGCGAAAGAAAATTAGAGCATGTATACAATGTTATGTTCCCATTCTATGAAGAATCGGTACAAACAAATGATGAAATCATTGATTTCTTCAATAAATATATAAAGAAATGACAAAGAAGTTAGGTGCATTATCAATAATACTTTTATCAGCTATTGTAATTATGATTGCAATGGTTCTTTCTTTTTCTATAGATAATGCTTACGCTGAAGCACCATATACAATTACATGGAAAAATGATGATGGCACAGTTTTGAAAACGGATACTATCACAGAAGAGGGTGTGCTTCCATCTTATGACCTTGAAGATCCACAAAAAGCACCAACGGCTCAATATACATATACGTTTGATGGTTGGGATGAAGAGATCGTTATTGCAACCGAAGATAAAACATATACAGCAACATATTCTCAAACAGTAAACGAATATACTGTTACTTGGGAAGATGAGGATGGTACAGAATTAGAAAAGGATGAAAATGTGCCATATGGGACATTGCCTACATTTAATGGGGAAACTCCAACAAAGGAAGCAACAGCTCAATACACATATGCATTCGATACTTGGTCTCCAACTATAAGTTCAGTTGTTGGTGATATTGTATATGTAGCGACATATTCTCAAACGTTGAATACATACACTGTTACTTGGAAGAATGAAAATGGCGATGTTTTAGAAACAGATGAGAATGTAGGATATGGCCAAACTCCAACATATAACGGAGATACTCCAACTAAAGCTCAAACAGCTCAATATGCATACACATTTGATGCTTGGAACCCAGATATTAGTAGTGTAACTGGCAATGTAACTTATACTGCAACATTTAATTCAGAGATTCGTAAATACACTGTGTTATGGAAAAATGCTGATGGGTCAATTTTGGAGACTGATGAAAATGTAGAATATGGTACTATTCCTACTTATGATGGTGTAACACCAACTAAAGCTGCAGATGCTCAATATACATACACGTTTAACGACTGGAATACAACACCATCAGCAATAGAAGGCGATACTACATATACAGCAACATATTCTCAAACAGTTAATACATATACTGTAACTTGGGTTAATTATAACGATACTGAACTTGAGGTTGATGAAAATGTAGCATATGGGCAAACGCCTACATATGATGGGGAAACTCCAACTAAAGCTGCAACAGCACAATATACATTTACCTTCACGGGATGGGATCCAGTAGTTTCTACAGTTACAGGGAATATTACATATAAAGCAACATTTTCAAGCACAGTTAACAAATATACAATTACATGGATAAATTACGATGAATCTGTTTTAGAAGTAGATGAAAGCGTAGCATATGGACAAACACCTACATATGATGGAGAGACTCCAACAAAAGCATCAACAGCTCAATATTCATATGTATTTAAATCTTGGACACCAGATATTAGTAGTGTAACTGGAAATGTAACATATACAGCAACCTTTGACCC
>CAMNMY010000094.1 GCA_946545105.1 uncultured Clostridia bacterium | reverse complement strand
CACTCATGATGCAGCCTATACTCAAGGATTTAATATCTTTGATGGTAATAAGCATTTAGTAATGGCAACAGATTTAGGAAAGATAACCCAAGGTATCTATAAGAACATGCAAGAAGCAGACTTTTTGTATATTGAATCAAATTACGATAAAGATATGCTAAGAGATGGTCCATATCCATTATTCCTAAAATCTAGAATCAATGGGCAAAATGGGCACTTATCTAATGTGGATTCTTCAACAACAGTTACTAATCTTGTAAAAGAAGGTAAGACAAGATTTATGCTTGCGCACTTAAGCGAAGTTAATAATACACCTGAAATAGCTAAAAACACATTATTAAAGACATTGAGCGAAATAAAGGTAAAAGAAAATGATATTGAATTAAGGATAGCTTCCCAATATGAGCCATCCGAGGTAATAGACGTATGAGTATAAATAATTTATTTGCAAATAGAAAAGATAGAACTTTATATGTACACGATGGAGCGGCAAACTACATCGTAGCATATATATTCCAAATTATATTACAGTTGTTATTTACAATTGTCTTAATTGCAACAATGACAATAGAGGACAGAAATGCATTTTCGCATACTCCACTCTATATTTACATTATTGCAATAATTAATGAACTATCTATTGGCTTGACACCACTTTCATATTCAAAAGTGCTAGGACAAAACTACTATAAAGATATGGGATTTACAAAGAAGGTAAATGTACTTCAAGTTTTATTACTAATAGTGATAGCAATCTTGGTTGTATGTGCATTTGCACCTTTAGCCACATATGTAAAAGACTTCTTTGATAAGACAGGATTTGATTTAACATCAATTACATCGTTGACAGTAAAGAATCCGGGAGAACTTATAGGTGGTATTATTTTACTTGCTTTAGTTCCAGCAGTTTTAGAAGAAACTTTATATAGAGGCATGATAGCAAGAGCATTTACAAGAAAAAGTTTTATATTTGCAATATTTATGGGCGGATTTATGTTTGCAATTATGCATGGAAATCCATTACAACTTGTACATCAATTCTTCTTAGGCTGCGTATGTTGCATTGTGTATTTTGCATCTGGATCAATTTACGCATCAATTATTGTGCACTTTACAAATAACCTTATTGCAGTAGTAGGAAGTTATATTGCATATTATCATCCATTTACAATACCAACACTTGCATTTGTTTTAATGATGGTATTTGGCATTTTGTTGCTAATAGTTGCATTGTATTTCTTTATTAAATTGAGCAATAAAAATGCTTCAATAAAGAATGGCTTTAGAGCATTTGAATCTACATTTAGAGAATGCTTTGAAAAGAAAGATAAAGTTGATGAAAAGCAAATTGAAATTGATGCCGCAGTAAAAGAAAGCGGACTTGAAGAGATAAATGAAATCTATGAACAAACAAAGAAGAATATAACTGCAGATGAAAAGCTAAAGGGAAGAAGAGCTATGATATTTGCTATTGTACTTGCACTATTTGTATTGGCGGTTAATATTGCTTCTGGGTATATGAGCTAATGAATATAAAGATAGTTTGTGTTGGTAAGATAAAAGAGAAATTCTATAGAGATGCAATTGAAGAATATGCAAAACGATTATCACGCTTTTGTAAATTCGAAATTTTGGAAGTTCAAGAAGAACTTATTGATGCAAACCTAAAGAATTTGGATATGGTAAAAGAAAAAGAAGGCAAGCGCATCTTAGATAAGGCACAAGGATATATTATCGCTTTAGCTATTGATGGTAATAATATCTCATCTGAAGACCATGCTAAAAAGATAAATGAATTGTCTGTAAGAGGAGTATCTTCAATAACATATATAATTGGCGGTTCGTATGGGCTATCTAATGAAGTGCTAAATAGAGCAGACTATAAACTAAGTTTTGGAAAACTAACTTATCCACATCAATTGATGAGAGTGGTATTGAGTGAACAAATATATAGAGCATATACAATTTTAGAGGGGAGTTCTTATCATAAATGATGGATGAAAAGTTTATGAAAATAGCTATAGCACAAGCAAAGCTTGGAGTAAAAACATCCGATGAAGTGCCAATTGGGGCAGTTATAGTGAAGGATGGAAAGGTTATAGCAAAAGCTCACAATCTAAAAGAAAAGAAGTCATGTGCAAACTATCATGCAGAAATGGTAGCAATAGAAAAAGCTTGCAAAAAGATTGGCGATTGGCGGCTTTTGGGCTGTGATATGTACGTAACACTTGAGCCTTGTCCAATGTGCGTAGGAGCCATCATTAATGCAAGATTAGATAATGTGTATTTTGGAGCATATGACGAAAAGGCTGGGGCGCTAAATAGTAAGTGCCAATTAATGGAAATGAAATTTAACCATTATGCAAACTATCAAGGTGGAATAATGGAGAAAGAGTGTGCGGCGCTTTTGAGTGATTACTTTAAAGCAAAGAGAGGAAAGATATGATTATAGTAGGATTAGGTAACCCAGGAAAGAAGTATGAAACAACACATCACAATGTTGGTTTTATGGCTATAGATAAGATAGCTGAGCATTTAGGTGTTAAGTTCAACAAAAAAGGATGCCAAGCAGAATATGGCTTCACAAGTGTTAATGGTGAAATGATTGTTCTTGCTAAACCTCAAACATATATGAATCTATCTGGACAGGCTGTTAAATCTTTAATGGCAAACTTTAAAGAAGATTCAAAAAATGTTTTAATCATTTATGACGATATTGAATTACCACTAGGCGCACTAAGAGTTAGAAAAGAAGGATCAGGTGGTACACACAATGGTATGAAGAATATCATACTTGAAGTTGGTACAAAAGAAATTCCAAGAATCAGAATTGGACTTGGTGTAGATAAGAATATGGACCTTGCAGATTTTGTTCTATCTCCAATTTCAAAAGCCGATATGGAATACGTAAATAAGGATATTGAAAAGATTGTTGATGCACTAGATGGATATATTGCCGATAGGGATATTGAAAAGCTAATGCAAAAACTAAACCAAAAATAATGAATCTAAAGTACTTAAATGACATTCTTAATCTAGATAACTTATCTGCCGAGTTTGCCAATTTTAAAAATGTGGTTGGCAATAAGGATTGCCTTTGCATATCTCAAAATACAGGCGAAAGAATTCATTTAACAGCAGCACTAGATAGACCTGTTATTTATGTAGCAAAAGATTCATATTCGGCTATTATTGCCCATCAAAAACTAAAAACATATCAAGAATCTGCTATTTTATTGCAGCCAAATGATGATTTATTGTTCTATAAAAAGACATTCCAAAAAAGTATTGCAGGCGATAGGATTAAAGCCCTTTATAACTTTGCAAACAAAGAATCAAAGATATTGGTAACATCGCCACTTGCATTGATTCAATATGTCCCAAAGAAAGAAAGACTAAATAATTCGGTTATCAAATTGAAGGTGAATGACGAGGTTGATATATATGAACTTTGTGATAAGCTTGCTCAATTTGGATACATAAAAGAAGATGCCTGCGAAGAGAAGAATACTTTCGCAGTACATGGTGATATCTTGGATGTCTTCTTGCCTTATATGACAATGCCAATAAGAATCTCATTTGACTTTGATAGAATTGAAAACATTAAGACATTTGATGTTGAAACAATGCTATCACTTGGCTCAATAAACAATGTAATGCTATTTCCAAATAACGACTTGCTTGTAAATGAAGATGAAATAAAGAGCGCAATAGATAGGGCAAGAAAAGATACAAAGACAATGTCTATAAATGCTTCAAAGAGAGCAAATGAAATTTTAGACGAGCTTGAACAAGAGACTTCATGCACTCAATCTCATCAATGGCTATTGCCTTATCTAACAAAGAGTATGCAGACCATTTTTGATTATCTAAAAGACGCTGTTGTTGTCTTTGATGAAATAGATTCAATAAAAGCGCTTTTAAACAATTATAGAAAAGAGCACGAAGCGAGAAATAAAGAACTATTAGTTAATGGTGAAGTAACAAAAGCGCATTTAAAATGCGTTCTATCTGAAGAAGATTTACAAGCAAAGCTTGATACAATTAAAAAAGTAGGTTTTTCAAATCTAGTATCTTCAGCTACTCTTATAAAGCCACAAGAGATAATTGAACTTAATGTTAAGAAAGTAAACAATTACATTTTGCATTTTGACAAATTGGTTCCAGATTTAAAGATCTTTAGAGACAGCAATTTGATGGTTGTTCTATGTCAACCTACAAAAGAGCGTGCAAAAGTTCTATATAAGACATTGTTTAATGAAGATGTCCCATGTGTTTTAGCAGAAAAGAAATTAGAATTTAAACCAGGAATATTTATTGTTCCTGAAGATATAGCAGATGGCTTTATTTATCCTTCTGCACATTTGGCCATAATAGGTGTTGATTCTTTAGCAAGAAGAGGTGCAGATCAAAATCATAAGAAGAATAAATCATCAGTCTTTGTTAT
>CAMNMY010000093.1 GCA_946545105.1 uncultured Clostridia bacterium | reverse complement strand
ATAAAGAAAAGAAGGATTGTATTGAAAAGCGATTGGAATATAATAAAATCGGATTAGATAAAGTAAAAATTGCAAGAATTGAATACAAAAATAAGGGTAAGTACATCAAGGAAGCGTTGAAATGAAGAAATTAGATACAAATGAATATGCTATTTGTAGAAAACAAGGCATACTATTTCAAGAGTCATTAAAGAAATCAGAATTGAGTTCACCTGTTTTTATTCGCAGGTTTATGAACTCTAATATTGCCCTTGCATTTGACGATAAATCAATCCTAGTATCTACGCTTGATAATGATTCGATATTTGAAAGCATAGAAGAAGAATATGGAAAGTCATCATATGGGAAAATTAAATATAGTGAAGATGAATTATATTGGATAGGATATATTTATCGTGTAATGTGTTTTTATTACAATAAATCAAGTAAATATATATATAAATTGTTTCCCGCATCTGAAATAGTAAAACATTATTTTATTGGTCATACATATGACCCAGAGCATGCAGCACAAGATTTTATGGAAGAAAAAGGATATATAGAAGATAATACGCTTAGAGGCGTAGAAATACTAAAGAGACTAGAAGGTATTAAATAGTTATAGAATGAATTAAAGTCTCCCTTGTCTAACAATTTCAGAACAAATAATTCCGCAAGCAACAGATGCATTTAGTGAGTTAACCTTTCCAAATTGAGGAATGGCAACTATTTTATCGCAAAGTTGTCTAGTTAGATGTTTAACTCCGCTTCCTTCGTTTCCAATAACTAAAGCTATATCTCCAGTTAGATGTGCATTGTAGATGTTTTCTCCTCCCATATCTGCACAGCATATTGTTACGAAGTCTTCTTTTAATTGACGAATAACGTCATTTATATTTGTTACTTGTGCAATCTTAACATAAGATGTAGCGCCAGCAGATACTTTAATAACAGTAGAGTTAACAGATGCAGCGCGATTCTTTGGTATAACAATACCTGTTACGCCTAAGCATTCGCCAACTCTTATGATGCTACCTAAATTGTGAGGATCCTCAATATTATCTAATATTAATAAGAATAGAGGCTTATCACCTTTAGAAGATAAGATCTCATCAAGGGTTGAATATTTAAAGTCTTCAGATATAGCAATAACACCTTGATGATGTGTTGTTTCAGACATTTTGTCTAACATTTTTCTATCCAAAAACTCAACACGTATACCTTTTTTACGTGCTAAATCGATGATTGGTTGTAAATCATGTAGGCCTTTTGCTACATATACCTTAGATATTTTTGTTTGCTCTAATGATAGAGCTTCCTTGATGGGATTTCTTCCTTCTATTTGCATATTAATTCTTAAAACTATGAAGAGGTGCTGGAATTCTACCGCCACGATTAATAAACTTCGCAGGAGAAGAAGTATTAATTTTTAGGATTGGTGCACGACCTAGTAGGCCGCCAAATTCGGCATAATCGCCAGCTTTTTTACCGTAGACTGGAATTACTCTTACGGCTGTTGTCTTTTGGTTTACAACGCCGATTGCGATTTCATCTGCGATAATTGCGGAAATAACATCAGCTGATGTATCTCCAGGTACTGCGAACATATCTAATCCAACAGAACATACTGCTGTCATTGCTTCTAACTTTTCAAGTGTTAGACATCCAGATTCAACTCCGTGAATCATACCAATATCTTCAGATACAGGAATGAAAGCACCAGATAGTCCACCAACAGATGAACAAGCCATGATGCCACCTTTCTTTACTGCATCGTTTAACATAGCAAGTGTTGCTGTTGTTCCAAAGCCACCTACTTGCTCAAGTCCGATTTCTTCAAGGATATGAGCAACGCTATCTCCAACTACTGGAGTAGGAGCTAAAGACAAATCTACAATACCAGTAGATGCATTTAATCTTGATGCAGCTTCCTTTGCTACTAATTGTCCAACACGAGTAATCTTGAATGCAGTTTGTTTAATGCATTCAGCAACTTCTGTTAAATCTCCGCTAACTTGTTCAAGGGCACTCTTTACAACACCAGGTCCAGATACACCAACATTAACAACAGTATCTCCTTCGCCAGATCCTAAGAATGCACCAGCCATAAATGGGTTGTCTTCGACTGCATTTGCAAATACAACTAGTTTTGCACAGCCAATTGAATCTGCATCCTTTGTTAGGTATGCGCAATCTTTTATAACTTTACCCATTAATTTAACGGCATCCATATTGATTCCTGCTTTTGTTGTAGCAACATTGATTGAAGAACAAATTTTAGATGTTGATGCAAGTGCTTCAGGAATAGATAAAATAAATTCTTTTTCATATGGTGTCATTTCTTTATGAACAAGAGCTGAATAACCACCTAAGAAATCAATACCAATTTCATTTGCAGCTTTATCCAAAGTCTTTATTATTTCTAAATGACCTTTAGAAGCAGCAGCAATTAAGCTTATAGGTGTAACAGAGATTCTCTTGTTTACAATAGGTACACCAATCTCGTTTGAAATGTCTTGACCAATCTTAACAAGATTTGAAGCCTTAGACATAATCTTATCGTAGATTTTGTCGCAAGTCTTTTTCTTGTCATCTGTAATACAATCAAACAAAGAAATACCAAGAGTAATTGTTCTTACATCAAGGTGTTGGTGAGATACCATATTTATTGTTTCTAATATTTCATTACTTGAGTACATAATTCACCTTATAGTTTATTCTCTTGTGTAGATACTTGGTGCATGCTATCAAAGATTGATTGAAGTTGAATATGAATTTCAACAGCATTTGTTTTACCAAGTTCATCTAATTTGTTTGCGATTTCGTTAAATTTTAACTTTGAATCCTTTAAGTCTACAGCCATAATCATTGTGAAATATTCTTGCATGATTGTTTGTGAAATGTTCTCAATATTGATTTCCATTTCGTATAGGGCAGTAGATACCTTTGCGATTATTCCTTTTTTGTCTTTACCAATAACAGATACAATAGCTTTCATTAGTCCTTATCCTCTGCGATTCTATGAGTTCTTATGTAAGCTTTTGCGCAAGGGTATTGTGCTTCATGCTTACAGTTTGCACAATGTGGAAAAGTTCCACACATGTCTTTGCCAGTTTGTTCAGATAAAACCCACTTTTGTTTGTCAAGCTTAGCTTGTCTTACACTGTTCTTCATATTTTAATATATCTCCTTCATTAATATCTAAATAAAAATTTTCCTTTGATTTGTGATTGGTCAATAGCGCCATATACATGGCTATCGTTAGAATTGATTCTATTATCTCCAAGCACAAATATCTTTCCTTCTTCAACAAGGTAGCCTTGTTTAGAACAAATCTTTTCTTTAAGAATTGTTGATGTTCCTGAAAAATATGTTATTGTATATGAACAAGTTACATATGGCTCATCAAGGGCAACATCGTTTCTATACCACTTTTGTTCAACTTGATCGAATCTTATATAATCTCCTTCAAGTGCTATGACTCTTTTTATAACATTCTTTTCTTCTTCAATTTTTTCAAAGACGATAATGTCCCCATAAGAGATTTTATATAGGGAAGTTAATAAAATTATATGGTCTCCGTTGTGGAATGTTTGCTCCATCGATGGACCAGCTACTGTCATAGGTGTCCATAAGAATGACATAGAAATTAGAATAAAAGCTAAAATGACAACAAAAATTACTAAAACAATATTAATTGCTTTCATTACATCCAATGAGTTCTTTTCTTGCTTTGTAAATATTTCCATTTCTACACCCATATAATGTTATTTAAAAGTACACCATTTGCATCTATAAAAGAAAGCTTTTTAACATTTCTCCAAGACTTTAGAGAAATTAAATCTTTATCCTTAAAGTCAGATAGACGAAGTGAGCACTTTTTCCAGGTATCTTTTTGTAAAGAAGCCTTTGCTCTATATGTTTTATAAGCACCATATGTGCCTGAACATACTTCAATAATTAAATCTCTATTTTGATTAGCACACGCGTCAAATTGTAATAGGTTTTGTGAAACGCTCTTTAGAGTATAACTACCAATTGAATATGTAGATAAACTACCGCTTTCACAAGTGATGCCAGATAGGTTTAATGGTCCTTGTACAATTTGAGGCTCAAAGAATTGGAACATAGAACCAACTATTTCTACAAGCCATCCATCAATGCCCATATTCTTTTGGAATATAATTCTTGTCTTTTTAATAGGTTCTCTTACAATTTGTGGATCTTCATCAATTGTTAAATATCTTAAAGACGAAGATAAAGATATGCCATTTTTGTAATTAACCGTAATAAAAGCAAAGACACTTTGTGTTTCACTATATATTGGAAGTGAAGTCTTTAAATCATTTACATCTAAATATTTTGAAGACCAACTTCTTAGCGTGCTATCTAATTCATCGTAACTATAGTTAATAATGATATCTTCAATATCCAAAGATTTATCTATGCTACATTGAGCAAGTAATATGCCG
>CAMNMY010000092.1 GCA_946545105.1 uncultured Clostridia bacterium | reverse complement strand
AGACCAGTTCAAAACTGGAATGAAGGTAAGGCTCAAGAATATAAAGATAGAAAGTCTTATGACATTGCAAACAGCAAGTTAACACACAATGGCCCAAAGGCTAGCGAATGTGCATGCGAAGCTCCAGCTGAAGCAGCTCAAGAACCAGCAGATGAAAAGATCTTCAAGGGCATTGTTCTATTCAAGAGAAAGGATTGCCCAAAGTGTGCTACAAGTAAGATTATGCTACAAAAGGCTGGAATCGAATTCTCAGAAATCGATGCTGAAGAAAATAAAGAATTAACAGCTAAGATGGGAATTAAGGAAGCTCCAACACTAGTAGTTCCAGTAGGCGACGTATATGAAAAGTATGCTAACCCAAGCGAAATCAGAGGATATATAGATAAGGTACAAAAACAATGCGCTACGATATAGTAATTATAGGTGCAGGTGCAGCAGGTATGACTGCTGCACTTTATGCATTAAGAAATAACAAAACAGTTTTAATGATTGAGCAAGAACAAATCGGTGGTCAAATTGCTAACTCACCAAGAGTAGAGAATTTCCCATCAATCAACTCAATCTCTGGTTTAGATTTTGCAAATAATCTTTATAATCAAGTAACATCTCATGGTGCAGAAATTGATTTCTCAAAAGTAGAAAAGGTTGAAAAGGAAGGAGATATCTTCAAGGTTACAACTGAATACGATACATTTGAGGGAAAGAGCGTTATCATTGCAAATGGCGTAAAGCATAGACATACTGGCGTTGCTTCAGAAGAGAAGTTCATCGGAAAGGGCGTTTACTATTGTGCATTATGCGATGGCCCATTCTTTGAAGGACAAGAAGTAGCATTAATTGGTGATGCTAATACAGCTTTCCAATATGCGCTACAATTATCTGGATATTGCAAAAAAGTCCATATGTATACACTATTTGATAAGTATTTTGCAGATCAAGCACTTATTACAGCACTAGAATCTAGAGAAAACATCGAAGTAAAGAGAAAGGTTATGCTTGTAGATATTCTAGGTGAAGATAAGATGGAAGGATTAGTATTTAAAGATACTTATGGTGAAGATAGATTCACTGTTAATTATCCAGCGCTATTCGTTGCAATTGGCCAAGTTCCAGATAACAAGGCATTTGCAAATGTAGTAGATTTAGATAAGCAAGGATATATCATCTCAGATGAAACTTGTAAGACAAAGACTCCAGGCTTGTTTGTAGCAGGCGACACAAGAACAAAGGGCGTTCGTCAATTAACAACAGCTACATGTGATGGAGCAGTAGCAGCTACAGCAGCTTGCGCTTATATTGATACATTACAATAATAGATTTAAAAAATAATAATTTTGGGCTATCTTCTCGATAGCCCAATTTGTTTATTCATAACTTCTTAATTCAACATGCTTTATATATTCTTTTGCCGCAGCTTGCATTTGTTTTGCAATATCAATAGGTACTTCATTTAGGCCATCTTGAATACATCCACCTTTGTCTTCAAATTTTTGAAGATAATATTTATTCGTACCATCTAACCATTGCGCAATCTTTTCAATATCAGATAAAGTGTGGAATTCTTTTACTAACGTAGTTCTGAATTCATGATCAATTCCGCTAGCTTCCAATATATCGATGCTTTCTTGGATGTGTGTTAAATCAATTTTTGCATTTGCAGTTATAGAATATTTTTCTTTACAGTTCTTAATATCCATAGCAACATAATCTAAAAGATTCTTTTCAATTAATTCTTTTAAAATCTCTGGATTTGTTCCATTGCTATCCAATTTAATCTTTACTCCAGTTTCACGGCACTTAGCAATAAATTGAGCTAAGTCTTTTTGTAGTGTTGGTTCGCCGCCAGTAATGCAAAGACCATCAATTATTCCTTTTCTTTTGACTAAATAGTCAATTACATATTGTTCTTCAACAATTGGTTGATGTTGTGAATCTATAACCAATACTGCATTGTGGCAGAAAGGACAGCGCATATTACATGCGCCAGTAAATACTGTCGCTGCTGTTAATCCTGGATAATCTACTAAAGATAATTTCTCAAAGCCGTTAATAATCATAGTTAATACCTAGTATGTTCCCATTTACTTGCAAGATTCTCAATTTGATTTGCAAAACGTTCCTTTTCTTTATTTGGTCTATTCTCACTGTCCAAAACTATGTTTTGTAAGTGCTTAAGTGCTTCTGTAAGCTTTTTATACATAGAATCAGAAAGAGATGGCTTAATAGCTTTAACTTTTCTAACTCTAATAACTTTCTCTTTCTCAAGAGTGTTTGTTTCTAAGTTATATTCTTCACCAAAGTATGGTGCAGTTACATTAGTATATCCTAATTCGCTTTCAATCTTAGCAGACAACATTTCAATTGATCTATCTTGTCCATGAACTAAGAAGATTCTCTTTGGTGGTTCTTCAAAGTTCTTTAGCCAATTGATTAATTGAGTTCTATCTGCGTGGGCAGATGAATTGCTTAATGTTAATATCTTAGCATTAACTGCGATTTCTTCTTGAGCAATTTTAACCTTTCTTGCACCAGTCATAATAGAGAAGCCTAATGTACCAATAACTTGGTATCCAACAAATAGGACCGTACATTCTGGTCTCCATAGGTTGTGCTTTAGATGGTGTCTAATACGTCCAGCTTCACACATACCTGATGCAGAAATAATAACGCAAGGTTCTGGCTCTTCGTTAATCATCTTACTATCTTCAGATGTAACTGACAAAATTAAGTTAGGGAAAGAAATTGGGTTAATATGATTCTTTATTAAAGCTAATGCTTCTTCATCATAATATTTTGTTCCAATATTTTCGAAGATGTTTGTCGCTTCAATAGCAAGAGGGCTATCCAAATATACCTTGAAGTTTGGATGCTGTTTAACCAAATTCTTTTCTTTAATTTGTCTTATGAAATATAAAAGTTCTTGCGTTCTGCCTACGGCAAATGATGGAATAACTACATTTCCGCCTTTTGCAAATGTTTCTCTAAATATATTTGCAAGAGTTGCAACTGAGTCAATTCTTTGCTCGTGGTCTCTATCTCCATAAGTAGATTCCATAATAACGTAATCTGCTTTTTTGATTGGAGTAGGGTTGTTGATCATAGGACGATGCTCATTACCGATGTCTCCAGAAAATACAATAGTTTTTTCTTCGCCATCTTCCACATATCTTAAGATAATATGCGCTGAACCTAAAATATGTCCCGCATCAACGAACTTAACAATAATATTGCCATTACCTAAAGCAAACTCTTCATCGTATTCATGAGTTCTAAAATACTTCATAGAGTTTACCGCATCTTCAACAGTGTATAGAGGGTCAGACAATTCTTCATTGTTTCTTAAAGCTTTTTTGTTATCCCAATCAGCTTCCATTTCTTGAATGTGTCCAGCATCTCTTAACATAATGTCGCAAAGGCGCTTTGTAGCAGAGGTTGTATGGATAACGCCTCTAAATCCACTAGATGTTAATAATGGTAATAAACCAGAGTGGTCAATGTGTGCATGGGTTAATAAAACGCAATCAATATCTGGAGGGAACACTGAAAGTGTTTGTCTCTCAAATAGATCTGGGCCTTGGGCCATACCACAATCAATTAGTATTTTTTGACCTAGTCCTTCTAATAAAAAGCAGCTACCAGTTACCTGTCTTGCTGCGCCTAAAAATGAAATATTCATTCAGCCACCTAAATCTCCTTTTATATTGTAGCATATTATGTCAAGCATTTGTGGCTAATTTGTAAATTTTGCAAAAAAATGAGGGTGCATAATTGCACCCTCAGTAAAATAATCTTAAATTAAGATAAATGAGTCAATGTTTTGTTCTCAAATTCTGGTTCGCTTGTTAGGTTAATTCCAAGTTTTGCAAACATTTTCTTATCTGCGTGAGATAGTAAAACTGTTGTATGAGCTTCACAACCTTTTAGGTTCTTAATTTGAGCCATAGCCTTAGCTGCATTTTCATCTGTAGCTGCTGACATAGATAGAGCTATTAGTGCTTCATCAATATGTAATCTTGGGTTTTTGCTTCCAAGATATTTAACTTTTAATTCTTGGATAGGAAGCAAAGCTTCACGTGAAATAACTTTTGTTTCCTTATCTATATTTGCAAGAGTCTTTAAAGCCTTGATAATCATACCAGAAGAGCAACCAAATAAATCATTTGTTCTTCCTTTTACGATTGTGCCATCTGGAAGCTCAATTGCTGAACATGGGCATTGCTTTTTCTCAGCTTCAGCTCTAGCAATCTTAGCAACACGTCTATCATCGATTGTTAATCCACACTTGTTCATAATAAGAAGAATCTTATCTGATTCGTTTGGATCTAGATTGTTTCTTCTTTCATTTTCTAGTGCTTTATAATAACGTCTAATTATTTCTTGATAAGAAGCTTCTCTACATACAGCATTATCTGAAATACAGAAACCAGCCATATTAACACCCATATCTGTAGGTGATTTATATGGAGATTT
>CAMNMY010000091.1 GCA_946545105.1 uncultured Clostridia bacterium | reverse complement strand
TATGATAGCATAAAAGGAGTAGCGATTGCACCTGCGTAGATACAATGCTACCCCCCTTTTTTTTAACTGTCTACTTTTTTAGAGCCTGTTCAAGGATATCATTTTTTTTACTTTTGTAAGAGTGTTAAATTTTGACGTATACATTCGAACCCATAAAAAAAACAGACTGATATTTTGTATCAATCTGGTTCTTTCAATATATGGAGCTGGCAACGGGATTCGAACCTGCGACCTACGCGTTACGAGTGCGTTGCTCTACCAGCTGAGCTATGCCAGCCTATATATCATTAGAATTCTGCTGTACCTGTTGTTCTTGGGAATGGGATAACATCTCTAATGTTTTGCATTCCTGTTAAGTACATAATTAATCTTTCAAATCCTAGACCGAAACCAGAGTGCTTAACGCCACCATACTTTCTAAGATCTAGATACCACCAGTAATCCTCTTCCTTCAATCCTAGTTCTTTCATTCTTGCTGTTAGAATATCCATTCTTTCTTCTCTTTGAGAACCACCACAAATTTCTCCAACTCCTGGAACTAATAAATCTGCAGCAGCAACTGTCTTTCCATCATCGTTTTGTCTCATATAGAAAGCCTTAATCTCTTTTGGATAATCAGTAACGAATGTAGGCTTCTTGAAGATTTCTTCTGTAAGATATCTTTCATGCTCTGTTTGAAGATCAGCTCCCCAGAATACTGGATATTGGAACTTATCCTTGTGCTTTTCTAGAATTTCAACAGCTTCTGTATAAGTAATTCTTGCGAAATCTGAATCTACAATATGATGTAATCTTTCGATTAAGCCCTTATCCACAAAGTTGTTGAAGAATTCTAATTCTTCTGGGCACTTTTCAAGAACGTCTTTAATAACGTACTTAATCATATCTTGTTGTAAATCCATATCATCTTTCAAATCAGCAAATGCGATTTCTGGCTCTATCATCCAGAATTCAGCTGCGTGTCTATTTGTATAACTCTTTTCTGCTCTGAATGTAGGTCCAAATGTATAAACATTTCTAAATGCAAGCGCATAGCATTCTGCAGATAATTGACCAGATACTGTTAGGTTAACACTTTTCCCAAAGAAGTCTTCTTTGTAATCAACCTTTCCATCTTCTGTCTTTGGAAGATTATCTAAATCTAGAGTTGTTACTCTAAACATTTCGCCAGCACCTTCACAATCAGATCCTGTGATAAGTGGAGTGTTTACATAGATAAAGTTTCTAGATGCAAAGAATGCATGTAATGCTTGAGCTGCTACACTTCTTACTCTAAATACAGCTTGGAATGTATTAGCTCTTGGTCTTAAGTGTGCTATTTCTCTTAAATATTCAAGAGTATGACGCTTCTTTTGAAGTGGATAATCTGGAGTAGATGTTGCTTCTACTTCAATGTTTTCTGCATGAATTTCAAATGGTTGTTTCATCTCTGGAGTAACAACTACAGTTCCTTGAACCTTTAATCCTGCTCCAACGTTTTGAGAAACAATGTTCTTATAATTTGCAAATGTAGCATCTAAAACTATTTGTGTAGTTTTAAAGAATGTACCATCATGCAATTCAATAAAAGCAAAATTCTTGCTATCTCTGATTGTTCTAACCCAACCATAAACTTCTACTTGCTTGCCGTCTAATGACGCAAATCCTTTGTTCAATTCTTTTAATGTCAATTTTTCCATATTCGCCTTCTTTTATATACGCACCTATTATATAGCAAATACCACACATAGGCAAAAGAAAATTTCTTAAAATTTTAAAACTTTAAAATCTTTTAGTTGTCACACTGCTTGTCACACATATGCAAAAAATGTCGAATTTTCTCGTATTTATCGCGAGTTGCACCCCTGTCACACTTAATTTTCAAATGTAAAATTTTCACCACAAGGGTTGAAATATATTGCCCCCTCTGCTTATAATAATAATGTACCTTATGGGTGGACATGTACCCCCAATTCAATTTAGGGACATGAGTTGTTTGGCAGCTGGCGTGCCTCTTTTAGAAATCTCTACCAGAGGATTACAAAAACCAGACATAGTGTTACCACCGTGTACATACCGCGGGTTTTAAACGTCGCCTATAAGGCATTAGAAAAATACCAGTCGCAAGACTGGTTTTTCTATGCTCTTTAATTAGTATTAATTAAGCGAGAAATTTTCGTCGTCTAATACGGCGTCTCTATAAATCTTTTTAGGGTTAACAACCTTTTGCTCATCAATATAATATTTCATGCCATTTAAGTGGTAATATTCAACCATATCCTTGATTTGCATATACAACCAAGCTCCAGCATAAACAATTAATACTGCTACGCCAAACGTTAATACCCCTGCACCTATTAATGCAACAAGTGCCACTGTGTAAATTACAAAGTATTCGCCAAACATTCTCCAGAATGTTCCCTTTAATAATTCAAAGTTCTTTATAAACGCATCTTTAATGCTCATATCTTTTGCGGCCATTGCTGGCATCCAGAATGGCACTAACGCACGTCTTAGAGCCAATGTGCCAATTGCCAACAAAACCATTGTAAATAGGCCTAAAATCGCGTTTAGCTGACTCATCAAAAGTCCAATAGCTAAAGCTAATCCAAACCCTACTACATATAATACAATTACATATAATGTATAGAATACAGAGAATATAAAGCTCTTCTTTAAATTCTTAATATAGTTTGCGGCGAATCCAAAATCACTATTTGATGACATAAAACTATTAACAATATCTGTAATTGTATAGAACGCCATAAAATACAAAATCGCAAAGATAATAATAAACAATATTAGAATTGAAATAGCAGCAGCCATTTCACCGCTCCATGCTGCCATAACGTCATCTATTTGAGTTGTAGCATCAATTAGAGCTGCTCTTGCACTATCAAGATTTTCACCATGCAAAGATGCATCAATATAATCAACAAATTTGTAACCTATTCCAACCTTATCAATATCACTTCTTAGATCTTTAGAAATAGGTGCAACTATAGAGAAAGCTATAACTGATGTAATAAGTGAAAGAATTAAGACAAACAAGATAATCTTGAATATCAAAGAAAACTTACTAAAGAAAATACTATTTGTGCTCTTAACCTTCATTATAGCCTCCACTTGTTTTCCATATTCAAATCTTCTCTTTCGATTTCATTGATATCAAAGAATACTACATACATTAATACAATGTAATAAGCAAAACTGAATACGTAAAATGCGAAAATCACAATATATTTAACAATTGTTAAAACTATATGATCATAGAAAATATCACAAGCACTACATACTAACAATGGAATATAGCTTATAACCAATGGAACAATAAATGCACCAAATACTTTGATTTGTTTATCGCCAACCATTTTCATACTTCTTCCAATGCTCTTGAACATTCCCTCGTTTCTCATAGTCATATTTGGAAGTGCGCATGCTATCCAACCGCAACCATAGAACATTAAAACTATAAATGCTGCGCCAATTAAAGATACCCAGAATATTCTTAGCCATTCGATTGCAGTAACTTTAATCACACAGAATATTACAACGCTCATTATTAAAGCATACAATTCCATTGCAGCCATCAATAAAATACCTGCTCTAACTGCAGCGAACAATGTTTCATTTACACGTTTAAATACGCCCTTAAATCCACCATATATAGTTTTTCCATATCTCATCTTGTTTTGAATATTGCCAATATATGATCCAAAAACAACAATTGTTAATACAGCCATCAAAACATAGAACACAATATATTCCCAACTTGAGAAACGTGATCCATCATTTATCGTTATAAAAATATCCATTGCATTTTTTACATCTAAAGTAGATATATTCTTAACAATATAATCAAACGAAGATGTTGGAAGAATGAAAATTGTATATAAAATTGATGGCACAATAATATGCAAAAGAACAGAAATCCAATTGTTCTTTATATATGTCATTGTGGAATTAAAATATTTACTCATAATTATTCCTCTATGTACTTTTCTACTTCATATGGATCTTTTGCTCTATATACTACGTTTTTATTCTTAATGGCATCATAATCACCAAATCCCCATAAACATAATATACAATCCATATTTATCTCTTCTGCGCCTTCAACATCAAATCTTGTATCCCCGATCATTACGCAATCTTTGATGTCTGCTTTCAATTCTTGAACAGCATATTCAAGCACAGCTCTTTTTGTTTCCCTTACATTATAGCATAGGCCTGAAACGAATTCTATGTAGTCATAAAGCCCAAATCTCTTCAAAAGCATTATTGCTTCTTCATGCTTTTTACAAGAAGCGATACAAACTTTATATCCTTTCTCGTATAAGCTTTTAAAAGTTTCCTTTATTCCTTCATATGCTACAGTCTTATCTATACAACCATTATCGTTATAATATTTTCTAAAAAGCATTGCCGCTTCATAGCCCTTTTCTTTTGTTCCAAGATAAGATGCAAATGTTTCGTTTATAGGTGGTCCTATATATTTTGGGTACAAAGCTTTGTCTACGTTTAGATTGTACGCATTAAAAACCATTTCCATAGCTTCAG
>CAMNMY010000090.1 GCA_946545105.1 uncultured Clostridia bacterium | reverse complement strand
TAACTGTACCTGAGAATAGAACGTTCTTTTGAAGAACCATAGCAACTTGATTTCTAAGCGTTGTTAAATCATATTCTTTAACATTTTTACCGCCAACTAAAACTTCACCTTCATTTGCATCATAAATACGTGGTATTAATTGAACAAATGTAGATTTTGCAGAACCTGTACTTCCTATAACCCCTACTGTTGCTCCAGCAGGAATCTTCAAAGACACATTCTCTAATGCATTTCTTTGTGCTTCTTGAGAATATTTGAATGATACATTTTTAAATTCAATAGAGCCATCTTCAACATTCATTAGTGGATTTTCAGGATTATGAAGTGTACTTTCTTCATCCAAAACTTCTGCAATTCTTTCTGATGATGTTTGCGCAATTGTTACGAAGATTAATGTCATAGCTACCATCAACATAGACATTAATGATTGCATACCATATGTGATAATACTTGATAATCCACCAACAGACATTTCACCATAGATATAATTTCCAGCAGCATCTACACCCTTGAATGTTTTAACTATTAACAATGAAGATAGAATACTTACAACAACTATACCTGTATACATAGCAATTTGCATAAATGGACTTGCAAGCGCAATAATCTTTTCTGCTTTTACAAAATCTTTTTTTACATCTTTTGCTGCTTTATCAAACTTATCGATTTCATAGTCTTCTCTAACGTATGATTTAACAACTCTAATACCTCTTACATTTTCCTCTACAGATTCATTCAATCTATCGTATTTATGGAATACCTTCTCAAACATTGGATGAACAATTCTAATACCCAAAATTAGCATAAAAGCTAATATAGGCATTATAACCGTAAATACAAGAGCCATTTTCCAGTTAATAGCAAATGACATTGCTAATGAGAATATAGCCATAAATGGAGCTCTAACGGCAACTCTTATTACCATCATAAACGCCATTTGAACGTTAGTGATATCTGTTGTCAATCTTGTAACAAGAGATGAAGTTGAGAATTTATCTATATTTGCAAACGAAAATGTTTGCACTTTCAAGAACAAGTCTGATCTTAGGTTCTTAGCAAAACCGGCTGATGCTACAGCACAGTATCTTCCAGAGATTGTACCAAAGACAAATCCTGCTACAGCTAAAACTAGTAGCAATACTCCATCTATAATAAAATCTTGAATTTGCGCGTTTGCTACATTAGACAATTCATCAATGAACTTTGCCATAACTAGCGGAATAAGGCATTCAACTACTACCTCCAACGCAACTGCAATTGGTGTAATTATTGTGGCTGTCTTATATTCGCGTAAGCTTCCTGCCAATTTTTTAATTACATTCATTTTTTATTTATCCTCTAAATTTTTCTTCACTTTATTCATAATAGATTCAAGAATTTGAAGTTCATCTTCAGAAACACCATCAAAAGCAATAGCTGTTGTTTCTTTTATATATTCAACAAATCTTTGTTGCCTTTCTTTTGCCTTTTCTGTCAAAACCAACTTCTTCAATCTTGCATCTTCTTTAACAGATTCTCTTACGACGAATCCGTTCTTTTCTAATAATTGCAAAATACCCGTAGCTGTTGATCTACGAATCGAAAACTCTTTTTCAATATCTTTTTGGAAAACATCTTTACCTAAGCAATTATTCTTTGCGATATACCCTATTACTAATCCTTGTTTTGCAGTGAATGCGTTACTATTTTCGGAATCTTCAGCACAATCTTCGTTTGTATCAAATGCTGACAAACGGCGCTTTAATAGATTCATAATAGAACCAAACTCTTTACCTATTTTTTCTCTTGCTATCATATGCCCTCTAAATTGTTAGGATGCTAACATTTGCTTTTACATTATATGTATATACCATTTTAAATGTCAACTGGTTGACTAAAATTGTCGTTATATTTACAATATTTATGGTTTTATGGAGGATATATGGACTTCGCTCAATTATTACAAAATATAGGCAATTGGGTTACAACAGAAGGCTTAAAACTTGTTGTTGTACTTATTGCAATTTTCCTTGCTTGTAAAATTATTAATCTATTCACAAGAACCATTGATAAGCGTTTGGAAAAGAAGAATTTCGACGAAACATTACGTCATGTTTTAGTCCCAGTTGTAAGACGTGTACTTAAGGTTCTTGTTTGGGTTGTAGCAATTGGATATCTTGGTTTCCAAACATCTGCAATTTCAGCAGCTATCCTATCTATTGGTACAGCTATTGGTCTTGCACTACAAGGTTCTTTGTCTAACTTTGCTGGTGGTATTATTGTTGTTGCTCTTCGCCCATACAAGATTGGCGATTATATCGCAGTTGATAATGTAGAAGGTACAGTAACAGAAATTACACTATTCTACACATATCTAACAACTCCAGATAATAAGGTAATTATTTTGCCTAACTCTAAAACTTCAAACAACGCCATTATTAACTATTCTAAGAATAAGACAAGACGTGGTGATATTGAATTCTCTATTTCTTATTCACAAGATATTGATAAAGCTCAAGAAGTTATTCAACAAGTTATGGATAAGCAAGATAAGATTCTACAAGATCCAGCTCCAACTACTATGGTTTCAAAGCATGCAGATAGCGCTATAATCATCAACGCTAGATACTGGACAAAAACTGGAGATTACTGGCCTACTCGTTTTGCAATGATGGAAGAAGTTAAAAAAGCATTCGATAAAAATGGTATTGAGATCCCATTCAATCAATTGGATGTACATTTAGATAAATAAAATTTGGCAGCTTCGGCTGCCTAATTTATTGGTAATTTAAAATTACAAAACTTTAATTAATTGTTGTCTTAAGTGGATTAAATCCTTATTGTTAATAACAATAACATCTGCAAACTTTTCTAAAACATCATCACTTGGTTGAGATGCAATAATCTTCTTTGCGTATTCTTTATCATAGCCACTGCGCTTTATAATTCTTGCAATTCTCCATTTAATGTCTGCTTCAATTAGAATTACTTTATCAAAATATGTTTCAAGAATTGAACCAACAAATACTGGAACTTCTACATAGATATCTTCATATTCTTTTGCAAGTTCATCAATTTTTTCTTTTACAAGTGGATGCGCAATTGAATTTAGTTTCTCAAGTTCTTCCTTATTATTGAAAACAATTTTTCCTAGATATTCCCTATCCAATTGTCCATCTTTAACTGCCCCAGGAAACGCGGTTTCTATCTTAGTTAGATAATCTTGTGTCTCAGAGATTTCTTTATAGATTTCATCGGCATCAAAAACCGGGTTACCTAAATCTTTGATGATTTTTGCAGCCTCGCTCTTTCCTGATCCAATTCCACCAACAATTGCTATCTTCATTATTTTGCCTCTAACCAGTTATTACCAACACCAACCTCTGCAACCAATGGAACAGATAATTTAACGATATTTTCCATTGCTTCTTTCAATAGGATTTTAACCTTTTCTACTTCATCAATTGGTGTATCTATAATCAATTCGTCGTGTACTTGCATAATAAGCTTTGCTTTAAATCCTTTCTTTTCAAGTTCGTCATGAACTTTAATCATAGCAAGCTTTATAATATCTGACGCACTTCCTTGAAGTGGCATATTCATTGCAGCACGTTTTCCGAACTCTCTTGTGAATCTATTAGATTGTGTAAGTTCTGGAATTGTTCTTATTCTTCCAAACATAGTTTCTGCATATCCCTTCTTTGTAGCTTTCTCTACAAGTTCATTCATATATTCGTGAACTCTTGGATATGTCTTGAAATATGATGTAGTAAATTCATGTGCTTTAAATACTGGTATTCCTAAATCTTGAGATAGACCATAATCTGAAATACCATAAATCATACCAAAGTTAACAGCCTTTGCTTGTCTTCTTAAATCTGCATCTACAAAAGCAAGTGGGATATTAAATATCTTTGCCGCTGTTGATGCGTGAATATCTTTTCCTGAGTTGAAATCTTGAACCATTCCCTCATCATTTGACATAGCAGCCATTAATCTCAATTCGATTTGAGAATAGTCTGCGCAAACAAGTGTGCATCCTTTAGATGCAATAAACGCCTCTCTTATGGCCTTACCATCTTCCTTTCTTACAGGAATATTTTGAAGATTTGGTTCTGTTGAAGATAATCTACCAGTTGCAGTAACTGTTTGTTTAAAGATTGTATGTATCTTTCCATCCTCTTCAATTAATGGCAACATTCCATCAAGATATGTTGATCTTAATTTCTCTACTTCTCTATATCTCAATAAAAGTGGAATAATTGGATGGTCGTTTTGCAATTCTTGTAGTACTTCAACATTTGTTGAATAACCAGTCTTTGTTTTTGCCTTTTGAGAATTTAGATTTAAAACCTCAAATAATATGTGTGCTAATTGTTTTGTTGAATTAACATTGAATTCTTCACCAGCTAAATCAAAGATTTCAGATTTTAGATCTGCAATTTCATTGTTAAATTTTTGAGATAAAGATTGAATCATCTCTTTATCTACAGAAAAGCCACTTTGTTCCATATCAAATAGAACTTTAGTTAAAGGCTTTTCAATATTTTCATATAGATCCTTAACCTTTTTCTCTACCATCAAGTTTCTAATATCTTCAT
>CAMNMY010000089.1 GCA_946545105.1 uncultured Clostridia bacterium | reverse complement strand
AGAAGGGAAGAAGATAAGGAAAGCGTACTTCTTCTACAAACAAACAAGTGGGTATTGGCTCACAAAGATAGAAAGCCATTGATAGATCAAGGAGCGCATCCTGGATTTATTGGCGAAAACATTGAATTAAAATATTGAGGCGTATATGAGTTTTAATTTTTTATACATACCAATAGGCGTTCCAACATTCCATTTAGAGAGCGCACAAAAAGAGTTTGATAACTCAATTAAATTATTAAAGGAAATATCAAATGATGGTATCTATCCATATGAGATGCTTTTATCTTTAGATAAGTTGCATGCTTTTATGGATGGCAAAAAGCCAGATTTAGTAATCGTTCAAAATGTAACATTTGCAAATGGTGCATATATGAGCGAAGTTATGAGAAAGTTTGATTGCCCAGTTTTACTTTGGACTTTAAAAGAGCCAGTAATAGATGGTGGCAGATTAAGATTGAATTCTCTAACTGGTGCATATTCTGCAGCAAATGTTCTAAAGGCATTTAATCGTCCATTTGAATATATCTTCGGATCTCCTCTAGAGGCTGAGACTAAAGAAGTTGTTCAATCTACGATTGCTGCTGCTAGATTAAAGGTAGCTTTGAAAGAATTAAATATTCTTCAAATTGGTCATACTCCACAAGGCTTTGGATTTGGAAGAGCTTTAGATATGGAAATGATGACAACATTTGGATCTAATTTATTATCTATCGAGGCAAGAGAACTAATTGATACAGCTAAGTCTTATTCAGATGAGGAAGTAAAAGAGTTCTTACAAGATGCAAATCAAAGAATGGTTGGATTAGATAAGATTGATTCTAAGAATGTTCAAGATTTTGCAAGATTGTATAAGTCATATTATGAATATGTAAAGAAGAACAATATAGGAGCTTTATCTTCTCGTTGTTGGCCAGATTTCTTTACTGCATTTGGAACACCAGTATGTGCAGTGTTAGCAATTCTAAACAACTTAAATGTTCCATCTTCATGTGAAGCAGACACATATGGTGCACTTTCAATGTATATGGGACAATTTTTAACTAATATGCCTACATTCTTTGGAGATCCAGTTTCTATGGATGCAAAAGAAAATACAGTAACATTCTGGCATTGTGGAACAGCAGCTTGTTCTCTTGCAAGAAAAGACACAGGAGCACAAGTAGGCGTTCATTGTAATCGTAAGATTGGCCCAACTTTAGAATTTGGTTGTGGCCCTCAAGATAGAGTAACAATATTTAGAGTAGGAAAGAAAGCTGACGGAACATTTAGAATGTTCTTATCTACAGGGGAAGCTTTAGATAAGCCAAAGCAATTCTTAGGAACAAGTATTGTTGTTAAGAGCGATACATCAGCAAAAGATTTGGTTAACAATTCTGTAAAGAATGGTTGGGAACCACACTTTGTTGTAGCAATGAAAGATATCTCTAAAGAGATAAAAGCAATTTGCAATATGCTAAAGATTGAAGTTGAGGAATACTAATGCCATACTCGATTAAATTATTTCTATTTTTATTAGTAGTTATCGTTGCCAATATTATGCAAACCATAACTGGATTTGCAGGAACAGTATTGGCAATGCCTTTCTCTATTTTATTGATTGGAAGCGATCTATCTAGAATTATTCTAAATGTTTTAGGTATATTGGCATCTCTTGGTGTCGTTGTTCTTAATAGAAAGAGCATCAACTGGAAAGAAGTATTAAAAATCTGCATTACTATGCTAGTAGGTATGGTAGGCGGATATCTAATCTTAGGTTTAGTAGATATTAGCAAACAAGTTTTATTATTAATTCTTGCTGGCTTTGTATTACTATTTACTGCAATTGGATGCTATACAACTTTTATCAAAAAGGAAGGTCTTCAAGAACAACCAAAGGTTGAGGAAAACGAAGAAGGTCAAGATCATACTACTTCAGAAGCCCCTGCAGTATTTAAAGAGCCTTGGTATAAAGAAGCTTTATTCTATGGCTTATTGTTAATTGCCGGTGTTGTACATGGTATGTATGTTTGTGGTGGTCCTTTATTAATCATCTACGCTACAAAGAAACTAAAGAATAAAGATGAGTTTAGAAGTACTCTATCTATGTGTTGGGTTGCTTTAAATGGCGTAAATTTAATAAGAGATATTGTTGCTGGAAGCTTTGCTAATGTTAATTGGACAATTGAAGCGATTGCAGCTATGGTAATGTCTATCTTTATGCTAATTACGGCGATTGCAATTGGCTCATTGTTAGCAAAGAGATTAAACAAAAGAAAATTTATGATAATAACATATGTGTTAATGGGAATTAGCGCTGTGTCATTAATCCTAAATGCATTTGGAGTAATTTAATGGGAATAGGACAAAATTTAAAAACATTAAAATCTACAAATAGAAGTGCTCTTTTGTATTTACTTAACAAAAACGGGCAAATGAGTAGAAAGGAGATTGCAAAATCTCTAAAGCTTACTCCTGCCGCCGTAACAAAGATATCTCAAGAATTAATTCATGAAGGCTATGTGAATGAAGGCGCAGCAATAAAGGATGGCCAAAAGGGAAGAAGCGAGGTAATGCTTTCTTTAAATTTGGCTCAAAAGTTTATTGTTGGTATCTGTGCAGATAGAGATAGCATCAGTTATTCGATTTCATCTTTAGATGGGAACTTAGTTTTGTTAGATAAAAAGCCTTTTGATAGTAATGTAGATAATGTGGTTTTGTGCGCAAAAGAATTTTTAACATCAAGTGGATATAAAGGCAAGATAATGGGCGCTGGCGTTTGTATCATTGGTTCTATTCACGGATATGGTATTTGGGAGATTAAAAATCTCAAAGAAAAATTTGAAAAGGCGCTAGGCGTAGAAGTCGTTATACACAACAATGTTAGATCTTTTGCTATTGCTGGAACCATTTATGAAGTTAAAGATAATAAAAAAGCAGAACTATATTTCAAATGGGGCCCAGGCATTGGCTCAGCTATTGTAAATGATGGTCAAGTTTTAAATGCCGGAGATAGCGGTGTTAGCGAAATTGGACACTATATTGTTAATCCAAATGGCAAGAAATGTAGATGTGGAAGAGTAGGATGTTTAGAAACTGAGGCCACATTAGACAATAATAATATTTATGATAAAATAAAGTTAGCTACTATGGCTTTGATGAATACCGCGACCATCTTAAATGCAGATTCAATTGTATTATTTGGAAGTGTTTTTAGTAATAGCGAAATAGCTGAAAACTTTATTGAAGAATGTCTAAAAATCAATCCATATCTAAAAAAAGAGGACATTCAAGTATCAAAATTAAATGATAAAGTAGCATATATTGGCGCAACAGCCATTTGTGCAAGAAGATTATTCTTCGAAAGAAAATAAAATAACTTAAAGGGGACAGATTATGAGTGAAGAAACAAAGCAAAGCTATATTGCGCAAGCAAGTGGCTTAAAGAGAAAAGACTATGTATCATACGCTCTTGGTGACACAGGATGTTGTTTGGTATTTGGTTTGGTAACAACACTTTTGCAACGTTATTACACCGACGTATTGTTGTTAAATCCATTGTTCATCATGTTGATGTTCGTTGTCGCTCGTGTTTGGGATGCTATTAACGACCCAATCATGGGAAGAATATGCGACACAATGAAGTTGTCTAAATGGGGAAGATATAGACCATGGTTCTTATATGGTGGTATTCCTCTATCTTTAGCTGCCGTATTGATGTTCGTAGTAGGACAACAATCTCCACAAAATGCAGGTTCTGTAGGATTGTCTGTATTTGCAACAATAACATACATTTTCTTTGGTATGGCATATACAGTTGTTCAAATTCCTTATGGTTCTTTAGCATCAGTTGTAACACTTGATGATAAAGAAAGATCAAATCTATCTATTTGGAGATCTGTGGGTGCTGCAATCGGGTCTATGCCAGTTATGGTAATTGGCATGATTGCCTTCAAAGAAAACGGTGTTAATTATACAATCTTATTAGTTGGTGTTATCGCTATGGCGGTTGCATCAATGGTTATGATGGTATTTGCTTTCTTAGGAAACAAAGAAAGAGTTATTGCTCAACCTAAAAAACCAGAAAAGGGAGCAACAATTAAAGCATTCAAGAAATTGTTTAAATCAAAATCAATGGTTGCTGTATCTTTGGCTTCAATGCTTTTACTAGCAGGCCAAATGTTCATTCAAAGTTTCTATTCATACCTAATTAACTTCTATTTCTTAAAGAAAGGTGTTTGGACAATGTTGCCAACAGTATTAACATATTTACCAATGGCATTTTTAATGTTCTTTACACCAAAACTTGTTAGAAAGTTTGGTAAGAAAGAAGTATCAGCAACAGGTATGGCAGTAGCAGCCGGTGCTAACCTTCTAATGTTCTTCCTATTATTTATGGGACCAACAAATACAGCTTTATATTTATTTATGTTCCTATGCCTAATTAGTGGTATCGGTTTGAACTTCTTCGTTCTACAAGTTTGGGCAATGGCCGCAGACTCAATTGATGAAATTGAAGTAAAGACAGGATCAAGAGAAGATGGTACAGCTTATTCATTCTTTATGTTCTTTAGAAAGATGGGCCAAGTTATAGCAGCTGTAGCAGTTAATGCAACATTGCTTGCAATGGGATATTATG
>CAMNMY010000088.1 GCA_946545105.1 uncultured Clostridia bacterium | reverse complement strand
TTAGATGTAGATGAAGAAAAATCTGTTGCTGCTACAAAAACATATATCGCTGAACTATTTGCTCTTGAAATGCTAGCTGAAGCATTAGGTGGCAAAATTGAAACAAATTATTTAAAACTAGCAAAAGATATTGAAGGAATTCTTTCTTTATCTGATACTCAAATCAATAAAGTAGCAAAAGGCATCGTAAATAAAGATAACTATTTGATTCTATCTAGAGGAACAACACTAGGCAGCGCTGATGAATTATGCTTAAAGATGACAGAGTGCTGTTATCTATTTGCTAAATCATTCTCTTCAGCAACATTTATGCATGGCCCTCTATCTTTGTTATCTAATGGCGCAAATCTAATTCTATTTGCTCCAAATTCAATATTTACACAAGAATATATAGACATGGCAAAGAGAGCTAAAGAAAAAGGCGCTACACTTATTGCTTTCTCAGACATTGAAGATGTTTTAAAGTGTGCAGACTACAAAGTAGAAATGCCTGCTACTAACGATATCACAAGTCCTATTTTATATGGCGTTGCTGCATCACTTCTTGCTTTAAACATCGGTATGGAAAAAGGTTACAATGTTGATGCTCCAAGAAACCTAAACAAAGTAACAGTTACTCTATAAAGCATAGCTTTAAATACTATAAAAAAAAATTACCTCCAAAGTTTTTAGGCTTTGGAGGTTTTTGTTTACTCTACTATAATTCTATTACCTACTGTTTCATATTTTTCTCGTAAATGTCCTTGTAATATATCTACGATATAATATGTAAAGGCCTCACTATCCAACATAATATTCTTAGCTACAACTTCACTGTCTTTAAACATAGTTGCGCCATCGCCACAATCAAATATAATGTAATTAACTGAGCAGACTGTATATGTCTTTTGTGGATCTATTGCTACATATTCTCCATTTTGATAAACATATACATCCTTTACTCTTCTTTGGCCAGCAACTCTAATAAAGTTTCCGCTTGCATCAAACTCAACGGTACTTTCAATTGATGTATCAATTGTATATTTCATTCCAGATACTTGAGCAAAAGCTCCACTCTCGCCCTCTGGGCCTACTTCGCTCTTTGTTTTGCTTGATGCATATTCTAAATAATCTAGAAGTGTAGCTCCTGTTACTTTTATTAATCCTAGCGTATTATCGAAAGGCAAAACATCTTTGATGTTTCCATATGTAATATCGCCTGACTTTAGATTTGTTCTTACTCCACCACCATTTGTGAACGCAATGTCTGCGCCAGATGCCGCACGATAAGAATCAGCTACGACATCAGCAAGAGCTGTTTCTCTTGATCTTACTACTCTAACTCCAGCTGAATTATAGATAGACATCTCTAAATCGGAAGTAGCTACTACCTTATTTTTCTCTGCTTCAATTTTGCTTTGAATAGCATCGATATATTCAGAAGTTGCTTGATCTTTTTCTGGATAAGATTCAATTATACCAACTTGAACATCTCCACCTTTTGTAATTGTTACTCTTCCAAATGCATTCAATTTATATCCGGCATCACATAGAGGAATACTTTCGCCATTCTTGTTTTTATGATATTGGCAAGATGATACTACATGCGCATGTCCATCAATTACACATGTTGCACCGCTTGTGTTAGTTATTAAATCAATTGAAGTATAAGGAGCATAGTTTTCTGTGTATCCTAAATGCGAAACAAGTATTACATACTTGCATCCTTGATTATGACATTCATCGATATTCTTTTGAACCTCATCAAATAGGTCATCTGCGTGAAATGAATAAACTGTTTGCCCATCTTCTTTAAAGTGCTCTGGATTAGATGAAGTTAGAGTCTTTGGCGTAGTAACGCCAACAAAGCCGACCTTCGCAAATCCATAGTCTTTAATTGTATATGGTTTTACTTTAGTAAATTTATTCTCTCTTTGACCTACATATGCAAAATTGCAAGATAGAAATTCTCCATTAAATTCATTTATTCTTTCAGATAATGCATCCATACCGTAATCAAATTCGTGATTACCAATAATGTACATGTCATAATTCAATTTGTTCATTATATCTATGATATATTTCCCTTTTGACATGCTTCCAATTAAGTTTCCTTGCATTGCATCGCCCGCATCAATTAATGCAAAGTTCTTTGATGTTTCTTTTGTTTTATTAACATAAGCTGCAAGTGCTGCATAGCCAATATTATCATCAACGCCACAATGAACGTCAGTTGTATAGACTATGACAATATCATCTTCTGCCTTTTTGTTACATCCAGGAACAAGTAGAACTGCTACCAATATAACTATCAAAATTGTTATTAAACTAATATACTTTTTCATAAATCCCCCACATTTCATATATTACATCATTAGTATGCAAAATCAAAGATTATAAAAAATATACACCCCATGAAGAGGTGTATATCCTATTTACGATTTTTGAAATTATTCGTTTGTTGTCTTGTGATTTGTGATGTATGTTTCTAAATCTGCATCTGTAATGTAAGCAGGTACCTTACCCTTAATTGCTTCATCATCCTTGTTTATAGTGTAATCAGCATCTTCCGGATATGTATAATCTTTATAGCCAGAAACGATATAACCCTTGATTAATGCTTGAGTTGTAGAATCATAATCTGACATCTTGATTCTAGATAGATATGTAGCATCATCTGAACTTTCATAATATAGATAACCATCTAAATAACTTGGCTTACCAAATTTTGTTGAGAATGATACATTAGAAATCTTTTCTTCATAAGCATTCTTGTTGATTGTGTTTGATGCAAATAAATTTGCTCTATAAAGCTTAGAGCTTAATAGATAATATGTGAAACCATCTTCTTCATACAAAATTGTGATTGTAGAAGAGAATGTTACTTCATCAGACTTCTTAACTGTGATAGCATCTTCCATTGGAGCATAGGCTACAACTGTCGCTGAAGAAACATCTACGATTCCATTTGCTGCGCCTAATGAATAGATTGAAGATAATGCAGATAATGCATATGTCTTTTCATTTGCTTTATTAAATGCATAATCATCTGGTAATACATAACCGTTTGTTGTTGCTTGAGCATCTGTATCTTTACATGTCTTTGTGTAATAGATTGAATTGTCTTTTGCATTATATGCAATGATATCTAATGTGAATAGAGTTGAAAGACTTGTTCTATAATCTCCATCTCCTACATAGTAAGCATCTTCTTTAATGATTGTCTTATTTTCACCTGTAGATGTAACAACACCTAAATGGTTTCCTAAAACATATTCATTTTCATTTGCTTGTGTATAGAATACACATAAATCTTCTTCAGAGAATTGAATGTCTGTATATTTTTCTACAACTACTGTATCTTTAATCTTCTTACTAGAATAATCTACATAGTGAATATTTGAATCGTATGAATAAATAAGACCTGTCTTTGTGAAAATATATCCAGCAGCTAAATCTTCAACGATAGCAATAGATTGTGTCTTTGTTCCATCAATCTTTGTTCTCATGAACTCTAAAGAACTTAAAAGAGCGCCCTTGTTATCTGTCTTTTGGCTTCTAGCTACATAATAGATCCATTCGCCATATACATAGATACCTGCATCTGAAGCATCTGTATAGAACATCTTTGGAACAACAATACCTAAACATGTTAAAGAACCATCTTCGTTAATTGTGCTCTTCATAATAGCACCATTAGTTCCATTAGCCTTCCATTCGTTTGTTTCTTTTGTTAAATTTGCGTCATCAGCAACATTGTTAACAAAATATAAATATTTGCCTTGCTTTACTGCTAATGTACCATTTCCAACAGCTTCTTCATTGGCATATTCTTTTGTTCCAACAGCGTCAAGTTTATATTTATCACATGCTGTCAATGTAAATAGCATTACGACAACCATTACTAAGATAACAGCACCAACTAATAACTTTTTCATAAAATTCTCCTACGTGCGAAAATAAATATACAAAAATATTATAATTTAAGGGACATAATAATGCAAGAAATATTTTAATGCCAAAATTACTACTCTAAAGACCAATCAATTGGCTCTAAATTGTTCTTAATCAAAAAGTCATTTGCTTTAGAAAAATGTCTACATTCTAAAAAGCCTCTTGAGAACGATAAAGGAGATGGATGAACACTTTCCAATACTAAATGCTTTTTATTTGTAATAAATTCTTTTTTCTTTCTGGCAAAATTTCCCCAAAGCATAAACACTATTGGAGTTTCGTGTTCGTTCAAAATTTTTATTACACTATCTGTAAATTTTTCCCATCCAATCTTTCCGTGAGATTGTGGCATTCCCTCTTGAACAGTTAGTGTTGCGTTCAACAACAAAACGCCTTGTTTTGCCCACTTAGTTAAATCACCACATTTAGATTGTGGAATATGTAAATCATATTCCAATGCTTTATAAATATTTTGCAAAGAAGGTGGTAATTGAACGCCTTTATTTACACTAAAAGCAAGACCATTTGCTTGACCTTCTCCGTGATATGGATCTTGTCCTATAATGACAACTTTTACATTTTCATAAGGGGTGTTTTCAAACGCAGATAATATTTGATTCATCGGTGGATAAATCTTATGAATTTTATATTCCTTTGTCAAAATAGACCTTATTTCATTAAAAT
>CAMNMY010000087.1 GCA_946545105.1 uncultured Clostridia bacterium | reverse complement strand
CAACCAAAGAACCACTTCGCTGTTGGTATCGTTGATGACGTTACAGGTAACTACCTAGAAGTTAAAGAAAAGATCGACGCTGCTCCAGCTGGTGCTATTTCTTGTAAGTTCTATGGACTTGGATCAGATGGTACTGTTGGTTCTAACAAGAACTCTATTAAGATTATTGGTAACTACACAAATAAGTATGCTCAAGCATATTTCGCATATGACTCTAAGAAGTCTGGTGGTATCACAATTTCTCACTTAAGATTTGGTGATAACCCAATTAAGTCTTCTTACCTAATTGACCAAGCTGACTTCATCGCTTGTCATAACCCAGCATACGTTTTGAAGTATGATATGCTATCTGACTTAAAGGATGGCGGTACATTCTTACTAAACTCTCCTTGGACACTAGAAGAAATGGAAGCTCAACTTCCTGCTTCAATGAAGAACTTAATCGCTAAGAAGCATGCTAAGTTCTATAACATCGATGCTATCGACGTTGTAAACAAGATTGGTCTAAAGGGACGTATTTCTACAACAATGCAAGCTTGTTTCTTCAAATTAGCTAACATCATGCCATATGAGGAAGCTGATAAGCACATGAAGGATTTCGTTTTGAAGTCATTCTCTAAGAAAGGTCAAGCTATTGTTGATATGAACAATGCTGCTATCGATAACGCTATTGCAAATCTAAAGGAAATCAAATACCCAGAATCTTGGGCAACAACAACAGAAGGTGCTACAGTTAAGCCTGTAACAGATGATAAGTACTTCACAGAAATCATCGCTCCAATGTTAGCTCAAGAAGGTGACAAACTTCCTGTATCTGCATTCGTTAACAATCCAGATGGCGCTGTTCCAACAGGAACAACAAAGTATGAAAAGCGTGGCGTTGCTGTATTAGTTCCAGAATGGAACCCAGCTAAGTGTATCCAATGTAACCAATGTGCATTCGTATGTCCACACGCTACAATCAGACCAGTTATGCAAAAAGAATTCGTTAACGCTCCAGCTACATTTGCTACAGCAGAAGTTAAAGTTGGTGCTGCTAAGGGATATCAATACAGAATGCAAGTATCTGCTCTAGACTGTCTAGGATGCGGAAGCTGTGCTAAGGTATGTCCAGTTGGTCAAAAGGCACAAAACGAAGAAGATAAGCCATTAAGAATGGTTCCTCTTGCTAAGGCTCTAGAAGCTGGCGAAGATAAGAACTGGGAATACGCTGTTGCTCTTCCAGAAACAGATGCTCCTATTTCTAAGGACGATGTAAAGGGTTCTCAATTCCGTCAACCATTATTCGAGTTCTCAGGAGCTTGTGCTGGTTGTGGTGAAACACCATACTTAAAGGTTATTTCTCAAATGTTCGGTGACAGAATGATCGTTGCTAACGCAACAGGTTGTTCATCAATCTATGGTGGTTCTGCTCCAACATGTCCATATACAAAGAATGCTAAGGGACACGGTCCAGCTTGGGCTAACAGCTTGTTCGAAGATAACGCAGAATTTGGTTATGGTATGGAAATCGCTGTTGAGCAAAGAAGAAAGAAACTAGCTGAAGATATGGCTGCTCTAATCGAATCAGGTATCGATGAAGGCGTTAAGGGTATCTTCGAAAAGTGGATGGAAACAGCTCAAAACACAGAAGAAAACAAAGTTGCTTCAGAAGCTGTTAAGGGAATCATTGCTGATTTAGCTGCTAAAGAAGCAGACGCTACAAAGAAGGCTCTATACACAGATATCTGCAAGAATCAAGATTGCTTAGTTAAGAAGTCTGTATGGATCTTCGGTGGTGACGGCTGGGCTTATGATATCGGTTTCGGTGGTCTAGATCACGTTCTAGCTATGAACAGAAACGTAAACGTTATGGTATTAGATACAGAAGTTTACTCTAACACAGGTGGTCAAGCTTCTAAGTCTTCTCCAACAGGTGCAATCGCTAAGTTTGCTGCTGGTGGTAAGATGACAAAGAAGAAGGATCTTGGTAAGATTGCTATGTCTTATGGCTATGTATATGTTGCTCAAGTATCTATGGGCGCTTCTCCAGCTCAATTCTTAAAGGCTATTAAAGAAGCTGAAGCTTACGATGGTCCATCTCTAATCATTGGTTATGCTCCATGTATCAACCACGGTTTGAAAGATATGGGTGCTTCTCAATTAGAAATGAAGAAGGCTGTTGAAACAGGTTACTGGCAACTATATAGATTCAACCCAGCTGAAGGTGGCAAGTTCTATCTAGATAGCAAGGAGCCAACAGGTGACTACAAGGCATTCTTGATGGGTGAAAACAGATATGCTCAATTAGCTAAGGCTAAGCCAGAAGTTGCTGAAAAGTTATTCGCATTAAACGAAGAACAAGCAAAGGCTAGATACGAAGGCTACAAGAAGTTATCTGAGTAATCAATAACCTAAATAAAAACTCAGGCGGCTCTTAAATGAGTCGCCTGTTTTTTTAGATGAACTTCTCAAGATGATTCAGCAATTCTGGAACAGAATTCTTCAGCGTCGAGTATACCAAAGATAAATCAATGACACCATAGTCATGGACTATCTTATTTCGCATACCTTTAATGTCTTTCCATGGAATGTTTTTATTGTCATTTCTAAATTTCACAGAAAGTTTTTCATTGTTCTCTGCAATTTGAATTAATCTAAAAAGCATCGAGTCTATAAGCAATTCATCGCTTTCAAATTCCTCTAAACTTTTTCTCCCTATGTTATTAATTATAAACTGCAAGTCGGTAACAATTTTTTCGATATAATATTTGTCATCTTTCACGTTAGCCATATATCTTAATTCCCTCCTTTAGTATATTTTTTAATAACGTATAATTATTTTTTAATTGCGCTGTATCAAGCACATCTACTTTCTTACACAAACTCTCTCTTAGACTCTCGATCAGGCCAAAAAATTTGATGCCATAATCTGAAGGAACTTCAACAATTAAATCAACATCACTTTTTGAATTAGCCTCGCCTCTTGCATATGACCCAAACAAATATGCAAAACTGACTTCATATTCTTGAAACACTTTAGCACAAATATCTTTAATTTGGTCAATGGTTAAAACGCCATGCTCCTCGTCTATGTAGCCATATTTGTTAATTACATCATAAATACTATTTCTTTTAAAGTCACTCAATTTTGACTCATCATTTTCATATCCTATATATGTCTTTCTACTAACCCCTATTAGTTTAGCTGCTTGATCTTGAGTGATTTTTTTTGAGTTCCTAAGTTCTTTAAGTGTCATCATATACCTCAAGTATAATTTAACATACTACACATTTTTAGTCAACAGATTTGTGTAGTTTTTACGCATTGTATTAAAACTTTGTGTGCAGTTTTTACACACGCCAAAAAATAATAATGTGTAATTTTTGCGCTTTTAATTTGCTTGAATGTGCAAAACTGCTCTTTTAATATAGTTAAAATGTAACCATTTTATTGAATCTTTTCAAAATCCGATGCTGGATGTTTACATATTGGGCAAATGAAATCATCTGGCAATTCATCCCCTTCATAAACATACCCACATATCTTACAAACGTAACCACTCTTCTTCTTTTCTGGTTTTGGTTTAACATTCTTTTGATAATATGAATAAGACATTGTTTCTTCTTGAGATATAACAACTGCGTCTTCTATTTCGCAAATAAATATACCATGGCTTCCAGCATCTATATAGTCTTTTACTTTTAGGCTCATCATAGCATTAACATAGTCCATTAACTTTGCAACGCCATTATTG
The DNA here is from genome assembly GCA_946545105.1 of uncultured Clostridia bacterium. Next base: position 922 of record CAMNMY010000087.1, on the reverse strand, counting down.
GCCTCAATAACCATATCATATGCAAATTTATCTACATCTCTTCCGCTTACAAAACCAAAGCGCTTAAAGACCTCAAAAGGAGCTGATTCACTTATTGGGTGAACATTCATCTTCTTTGTCTTCTTAATAACGTCATGTGAATAATTAGATTTGTTAATTGAAACAGAAATTAAAAGTGGATCTGACGCAACTTGGCAAACGGTATTACAAATCATACCATTTTGCTTTTTACCATCATTGGACGTAATTACATATAGGCCATAACCTATCTTGTATAATGCTTTATTATCCATAATCCACCTCTTCTATAATATTATTTTACAAATATTCTAGTACAAGGCGCAACCCCAGATAAAATGTCCTTTATTGTGTATTTTGGATTAGCGATGAAAACCTTAGTTCCGTTTGATGCAGGTCCTTTAATATATTCAAGCTTTGCCTTAGCCCCATTTGCTCCAGCTCTTGATGCGCCTTCGCACTTTTCTTGAGCGGCTGAAATGTTGTCTATAAGCTCATAAGCATCCTTTCCTGAGATTTCCTTTATCAAAGTAGATTCATCCTTTGGATCGGCGTAAATTCCGACCGTAGATGTATATATTAATAAGTTCTTACACTTTAATAAATCTGCTACTTGAGATGCTGTTTCATCGTTATCTACAAGATGAACAGCTTTCTTGCCCTTCTTTCTCAATTCTTCAATCTCAACCTTTACGATTTCATCATTTGAAACTGGATCGTTATAGTTAATGATTGGAATAGCATTTTGTGCTGGGCAACGTAGAAGAAGGTTTCTTATATATTCTCTTTTTTCTTCATCATTGAAATGTTGGTTCTCAATAAGGATTTGTCTTACATTATATTTTGGATCAATAAAGTCTCTATATGTTTGCATTAAAATAGCTTGTCCTTGAGCTGCATAATC
>CAMNMY010000086.1 GCA_946545105.1 uncultured Clostridia bacterium | reverse complement strand
ATAGATATTACAGCATCGCTAACGCCTTCTGAACTAGAAAGCGTTTTAAAAGGAAGTAAGTTTAAACTTATTCCTGCAAGCCCAAGACTTGGCACTATGATAATAAAAGGTGCTAGAAGTTATGAATACACAGCATTTAGAGTAGATAGTTATCCAGTTGGTGATGGAGTTCATACTCCAACTTCTGTTGAATTCACAAAAGATATAGAAAAAGATGCAAGAAGAAGAGATTTTAAATGTAATGCAGTCTATTATGATTTAAACGACAGAAAGATTGTTGATCCACTTAATGGAGCAAAAGATATAGAGAATAAGGTATTAAACACGGTAATAAATCCGAATATTGTCTTAGCTCAGGACGGATTAAGAATTTTAAGACTTGCAAGAATGGTGTCTACTCTTGGCTTTGATGTAAATAAAGACACTTTTGATGCAGCAAAAAGTTTGGTAGAGAGATTAAAAGATATTTCTGTTGAGAGAATACAAGTAGAACTTGTAAAGATTCTAGATGGAGATAATGTATATAAGGCACTTTGTCTTCTAAGAGATTTAAATGCCTTTGAGGTAATATTTCCAGATTTAGCTAAAGGAAGAGGTCTTTCTCAAAATGCAAAATTCCATAAATACGATGTTATGGAACATACTTTTAAAACAGTTGAAGCTGCTCCAAAGAAAATTAGACTTGCAGCGCTATTCCACGATGTAGGGAAGCCTATTTGTCAACAAATGGATGGCAATACATATAGACATGATGTAGTAGGTGCTGAATTAACAAGAAAGATTCTTACACAATATAGATTCTCAAACGAGATAATAGATTTTACTGTAGAGCTTGTAGGTGCACATATGTTTGACGTTGCCGATATGGCAAGAGTTAATACTATTAGAAAGTTCATTGTTAAGCACCCAGACAATATCTTAGATATTGTTGATTTACAAGTTGCAGATGGAATAGGTACAGGTCTTGTATGTGGGCCACTTAGAGAAAGTAGAACAAAAGAACAAGTGTTATATATGAAAGCACATAATATTCCTTTTAGAATCAGCGATTTAAAGATAAATGGCGATGATCTAAAGGGAATGGGTTATCAAGGGAAGGAAATTGGCTCAATGTTGAACGACATGCTAGAGCACTGTTTGTTTGAAACATTGAAAAACGATAAAGATGCATTATTAGATTATGCAAGAAGAAAAAGGAGAAAATAATGGATAGTGTGGTTTTAGTGTTTAGTTTACTAGCGTTTATTTGTGCGGCAGCAAGTATTGTTGTTACTATCATGTATTCGAAGAAATCAACAATAGAAAAGAAGGATGTTCAAGATATCTGCGACACAATGCAAGACACAATGATGAAAGATTTAATAAAGGACAATGAATCTTCTGTAAAACAATTACAATCTAGACTTGATGGTATTTCTAACACCTTTACTGGTGCTATTACTCCATATATGGACAAGTTCGATCAAAAGCTTGAGACATTAACATCGAAAGTTAATGAGGATCTAAAAGAATCAAGAGAAGGCATTTATCGTTTCTTGAATGAGCAAAGAGAAAGTAACGAAAAGCAAATGAAGGAATTGCAGGCTAGCAATGAAAAGAAACTAGATGAAATGAAGAGTGTAGTAGATGAGAAATTAACATCTACATTAGATAAGAGACTAAACGAAGCATTCAATCAAATCGTTGAGAACTTAGCGCAAGTTCAAAAGAGTTTTGGTGAAATGAGAAAGCTTTCAGAGCAAGTTGATACATTAAATAGAACATTCACAAACGTTAAGACAAGAGGTACTTGGGGTGAGGCTTCACTAGAGTCTCTTCTTGAAGAAATTTTGGCTCCTCAACAATACGAAAGTCAATACAAGATACAAAAAGGCGATGTTGTAGACTTTGTAATTAAGATGCCAGGAAAGAATGAAAAGGACGTTACTTTGTTGCCAATAGACTCTAAATTCCCAATTGAAAGTTACTTAAGATTGGTTAACGCAAGCGAGAAAGGAACTAAAGATGAAGAGTTTATAGAAAAGCAAAATCTTGCGAAGGATGTAAGAGAACAAGCAAAGAGCATTTCACAAAAGTATATCAAGACTCCTTTAACTACAGACTTTGCTGTTATGTATCTTCCAACAGAAGGTCTATACTCTGAAATAGTTAAAAATGACGAGCTATTAAATGAAATGAGAACAAAGTACAAGGTAATTCCTTGTGGACCTAGTGTTTTAGCAGCAATGTTAAACAGCTTACAAGTAGGTTTTACTACATTAAAAATCCAAAAGAGTAGTGGCGAAATAGCAAAGATGTTAAAAGTATTCCAAACAGACTTTGATAAGTTTACAACAATTATCGAAAAAACTAGGGAAAAGGCCGAAGATGTGGTAAAATCATTAGAGGGCGCAAATTCTAGAAACGAATTAATTAAGAAGAGATTAGGAAAAGTAGATACAATCGCTCTTGATGTTTTAGAAAAAGAAACAAAAGAAATAGGTGAGAATTTAGATGGAATTGAGTAGAAACGATTTGCATATTCATAGCTGTTTCAGTGACGGAACAGATACTCCAAAGCAAATTATAGACCAAGCAAAAAGCGTTGGTATAGTTAACGTTTCTATTACAGACCATGACTCAATAGGCTCTATCAAAGAGGCGAAAGAGTATGCAACATCATTAGGACTTAATTTTATTAATGGTGTTGAATTGTCTACATATTCTGTTATGGAAATCCATATGTTAGGATATGGTTTTGATGAGAATAATCAACAATTATTTGATTCTTTAAATGATTTTGCACAAAAGAGAAAGGATAGAGTAAAGAAAATCTTAGACGCTCTTGCAAAATATAAGATTTTTATTGATGAAGAGGATTTAGCAAAGTCTAATTCAATCGGAAGACTTCATGTTGCTAATGCTCTTGTTCAAAAAGGCTATGTTGGAAGCATTCCTGAAGCTTTTGATAAATATCTAGGTGCTCATGGCTGCTGTTATTTTCCATCAATGAGAATAACTCCACTAGAGGGTGTAAAACTTATTAAAGACGCAGGCGGAGTCCCTGTTATCGCACATCCATTGAGATATTATCAACAAAAGAGATTAGAAGATTTAATCATAGGATTAAAGCCATATGGTCTAGGCGGAATAGAAGTGTATTACAATACACACGACGAAGCTACAAGTAAGTCTTTATTTGAACTTGCTAAAAAATATAGATTAATTGCTACGGGTGGAACAGATTATCATGGCAAGAATAGAAATATAGAAATAGGCTCTGTAAAATGGAATCCAGATCCTATAACAAAGAAGGTTTTAAAGATGAAATAAAGCATGAATTCAAATCATGCTTTTTTCTTTTTTATCTAGGCTTTTGGTTATTATAAAAAATTCAAAAAGAGTATATAAAACCGCGAATTTATTATGATATAATAAGTAATGTCAAATAGACAGAACAAGGAGAATTTTATGGATTATAAGGCTATTTATGAAGAATGGTTAGCAAACGTAAAAGAAGATCAAAAGAAAGAACTTTTATCTATTAAAGATAACGACAAGGAAATCAAGGAAAGATTTACCGTTCCTCTTGCATTTGGTACTGCCGGAATGAGAGGTATTATCTGCATGGGTATTTCCAATATGAACGAATACACAGTTGCAAGGGCAACTAAAGGTTTAGCAGATTATATCGCTTCTTTAGGTGAAGAAGAAAAGAAGAGAGGTGTAGCAATCTCTTATGATACAAGAAGAATGTCATTTGATTTTGCTTTAACAACAGCAAGGGTTTTAGGCGCAAATGGTGTAAATGTTTATCTTTATGAAAATGTTAGACCAGTTCCAATGTGTTCATATGCAGTACGTCACTTAAATTGTATTGCAGGTGTTATGATTACAGCATCTCATAATCCAAAAGAATATAACGGATATAAGGTTTATGGCGAAGACGGTGCGCAAATGTCTCCAGAAGCAACAACAGTTGTTGTAGACTTTATCGAAAAGACTCCATATTTCGGATTAGCTCAAGAAGAAGTTGATGTTAAGAATGAAGGAGATGTTGCTGGATTAAACAATGCAAAGATTAGTGAACATATTACTGTAGTTGGCAAGGCTTTAGATGAAGATTATTATGCTGAGATTTCAAAGCTTTCATTATCTCCAAAGGCAGTAAAAGAAGTAGCTTCTTCAATTAAAATCGTTTATAGCCCAATTCATGGATCTGGATGTATTCCTGTTACAACAATGTTAACAAGAATGGGAATTCCAGTAAGCGTAGTAGAGGAACAACGTTTACCAGATACAGAATTCTCAACAGTAAAAGTTCCAAACCCAGAACAACCAGATGCTTTAGCGCTTGGCATTAAATTAGCAGATAAATTGGGTAGTGACATTGTTATTGGTACAGACCCAGATTGCGACAGAATGGGTATTGCTATTAGAAATGATAAGAATGAATTCGTTTTATTAAACGGAAACCAAATCGGCGCAATGATGATGGATTATATTTTAATGAGACATCAACAAGAAGGCACATTACCAAAGAATGCTGCAGTAGTTAAGACAATTGTAACAACAAAGTTTGCAGATAGAATAGCTAGAAGCTATAATGCAGCAGTTTATGATGTATTAACAGGTTTCAAGTTTATTGGTGAGAAGATTAAAGAGTGGGAATCTACAGGCGAGCATACATTTATGTTTGGCTATGAAGAAAGTTATGGCTCACTATGTGGCACACATGCAAGAGATA
>CAMNMY010000085.1 GCA_946545105.1 uncultured Clostridia bacterium | reverse complement strand
AAATGGGTGCTGCTTATATGGCTAACGGTATTGTTACACTTGCTGGTTCAAGATTGTATACATCTATGGCTGATACAGATGATGTTATCGATGAAGCATTAAATAGATTCGAAGACGTATTCAAGATGGTTAAGGAAAGAGATATTCCTCTAAACGATCAAATCGCTGAATACAATGCTAAGCATAAGGCAGAAAAGGCAGCAAAGAAAGCAGCAGCAAAAGAGTATATGGCTCAAGCAAAGGCTGAGGCTAAGGCTAAGAGAGAAGCCGCTAAAAAGGTTCTTTCAGAATAATTTAAAACAAATGCGGAAGGGATTACGATTTCGTAGTCCCTTTTTTGCATATTTAGGGTATTAAAATGGGAAAGTATATTATTGCACATGATATGGGTACAAGTTCAGACAAAGCCGTGCTAATTAGCTTTGCTGGAGAAATTGTTGCATCTATGGCAGAACCATATCCAACTTATTATCCAGCCCCATCTTTTGTAGAGCAAGATCCACAAGACTATTGGGATGCTGTATGTAAAACTACACGCGAAGTTGTAAAAAAAGCTGGAATTCAACCGGATGAAGTTAAAGGAATAGTATTCTCAACACAAGCTATGGGTATTATTCCAGTTGATGCTTACGGTAAGGTACTACATCCAAATATAACATGGGTAGATGGTAGAGCTGAAAAACAAGCGCAAAAACTAATGAATAAGGTTGGCGGTAAGAGAATCTTTACTCTTGTTGCCGGCACACCTATTATGGGTAAAGACGTTATTGCAAAGATTCAATGGTTAAGAGAAGAAAGACCAGATGTATATAACGAAACAAAGTATTTCTTGGATGTAAATGGTTTCTTGAAATATAAATGTACTGGCGAGATGGTCGCAGAACTTTCAGGTGCTTCAAGCTATGGTCTAGATTTAAAGAAAAAGACTTGGATGAGCGCGTTAAAGATTGTTGGTATCGATATGTCTAAATTACCACCACTTGTAAAGAGTACAGATTTAATCGGAAACGGTCTAACAGAAGAAGCTGCTAAATTAATGGAATTGCCAGTTGGTACTCCAGTATTCGGCGGTTGCGATGATACACAATCAGCAGCAATTGGTTCTGGTATGAATGGAGATGGAGAAATCCACATCTATTTAGGAACTTCTGCGTGGGTAGGCGCTACATCTAAAACAGAAACAAAGTTTAAACATGGTACAGGTGCTTTGCAATCTGCAGATCCAGAAATGAATTTAATTGCTGGTGTTACAGAGGCAGCAGGTAGTAACATTCAATGGTTATGTGATCAATTCTTTAGAACAGAACAAAAAGAACTTGGAGAAGGTATTTATAAGTACATGGATCAAGTTATTTCATCAATTCCAGCAGGATCAGATCATTTAATTTGTACACCTTGGATGAGTGGTGAAAGATGTCCAGTATCTTCAACAACAACAAGATCAACATTATTTAACATCACTCCAACACATACAAGAGAACACTTAATGAAAGCTCTTTATGAAGGTATTGGATACAACCTAAGATGGATATTAGAGAATTACGAAAAGGATTATGGATTCCATTGTCGTCAATTCAGAATCATCGGTGGCGGTGCTTTAGATGATGCTTGGATGCAAATTATTGCAGATATTACAAAGAGCGAATTCGCTGTAGTTGAAAATCCAAGAATGGCAGGTGCTTTAGGTGCTGCTATTATCGCGTTGATTGGTCTTGGAGAATTAAAGGGATTCAGCGATGCAAAATTGTTTGTTAAGGAAGCTAAGTCATATAAGCCAAATCCAGCAAACACATTTATTTATGACAAACTATTCTTAGACTATAAGAGAGTTTATAAATCTTTAAAGAGAACATACAAAAAGGCTAACTCAAAGCGTTTTGAAGGAGAACTATAATGAACAAATATGTTGAAAAGATTCTTGAATATGCAAAAAGACTAGTTGAAGAAGGTATCAACGACGATAAGGCTTGTATCTCATTGAGAGCAAAATCAGGTTTTATGTATGTTACAAAACTAGGCGTTGCATTAAAAGATATTAAAGAAGCAGACGTAGAAAAAGTAGAAATGGCTACAACACAAGGTGAATATTTATTACACGCTAGTGTTTATACAGCAAAAGAAGATGTAAATGCTATTTGCCACGTACATCCAAAGTGGGTTGCTCCAGTTGCTAAAGCTGGCGCTACAATTCCAACAGTTCTAGATGATATGGCTCAAATCGTTGGACCAAAGTGCAAAACTGCATCAAATGATATTAAGTCAATCCTTTGCAAATTAAAGGGATGCAATTCTTGCTTAATTAAAGATGATGGTTGTATTACAACAGGTAGATCTTTAGATGAAGCTTATACATGTGTTCTAGTTTTAGATAAGGCTGCACATTGTTATGTATCTTCAGCAGTTATTGGTAAGAATAAGACAATCAATATCATTGAAGCTAAGTTGATGCAATTCATCTACAAGAAGAAATACAGCAAGGCTAACCAAGAGAACTTGCAAGTAAGCGAGGAGGAATAACTTATGGCATGGGATAAAGAAACTGAATTAAGATTAAGACAAGTTATTAAAGATAGCGGTGTTAACCTATTAAAAGAAAACCTAGTTCAAGGAACTTGGGGAAATACTGCTGCAAGATTAGATGAAGATCATATGTTGGTTACTCCAACAGGATTAGATTACATTTCTCTTACACCAGAAGATATGCCAGTTGTTCAAATTAGCGATCCTTCTATTTGGAGCGATGGAAAGAAGCCAACAAGTGAAAGAAAGATCCACGCCGCTATTATGGCTGCAAGACCTGAAATTAACGCTACAATCCACTCACACCCAGTTTTCTGTTCTATCCTTGCATCTGCAAGAATTGAATTGCCAGTAATGAGCAAAGAGATGGAGAAGTTAGTTGGTGGTCCAGCTAGAGTTGGTAAGTATGGTCTTCCAGGAACAAAGGGATTAAAAGAAAGTACAGTTGCTGCTATGGAAGGTAGAAATGCATGCTTTATGGCAAACCATGGTGTATTCTGTGCTGGTAAAGATATGGATGAAGCATTTGAAATCATCCGTATTATGGAAAAGAGCTCATATGAATATATTAAGCAAATGACTCTAAAGGCTACAGGAGCTAAGGAATATTCAGATGAATTATTGTTTGATTATTTCGTAAAGATGCATTCTTAATGAGTTTTATACCTAAAAATCAAGAAATTATAACAATATCTAAAGTGCGAGAGATGAGCCCTCTCGTACTTGCTTATATTGGGGATGCAGTTCATTCTTTATATGCAAGAGAGAAATATACTTTATCTACTACATATAAGACGAATAAATTGCATCTTTTAGTTTCTAATGAAGTGAAAGCTAAATCTCAAGCAAAAAAGATGGACGCTATCATGGAGAAACTAACAGAAGAAGAAAAAGATGTATTTATGAGAGCAAGAAATACTCATGTAAATTCCATCGCTAAAAACGCCACAATAGGCGAATATTTAGAAGCCACAGGATTTGAAGCAGTGGTAGGTTATTTGTATTTAACAGGGCAACAAGAGCGTCTAGAGGAGCTATTAAGCATTGACTAACGTTGACGAGATAGAAGCATTATATAAAAAGATTTCGGAACGAAAGGCCCAAGGAAAACCAATCGACAGATTGCGTGTTCAATTAGTTAAAGCATTCGAAAGTTCAATTCAAGCAATTATTAAAGTAAATAAGATTAATACGGTCGATGAATCCGACCTTATTGTTGTAGCGCATGTAAGTATTATTAATGCTATAGATAAGTATGATCCAACAAAAGATGCAAAATTTTCCACTTATGCAGATAAGTGTATAAAGAATGCTATGCATGATGAACAAAGAAAAGTAAAGAAGAAGATAGATAATGAATGCTCACTTGAAAAGATGCAAGAAGAGATTAATTTCGAAGCTGAAGATGCAAGTGTAGATATAGAAGAAAAATATAATAACGAAAAGAGAATAAAAGATTTACTTCAAAACGTAACAGAAGATGAAAAAAAGATAATCTTCTACTTATTAGAAGGGCTATCTTATGCAGAGATAGCAAAAAAATTAAACATTCCAAAAAAGAAAGTGGATAATGTTATCCAAAAGATTAGAAAGTTCAAATTTTAATTTTTTATAGAAGATTGTTTTATATTTGAGAGCCAAAACTATATTTGACAAAAAACTTGTTTATGACTTTTGATATAATAAAGTTGCAAAAAGCAATTGAACTTGTTTATGACTTTTGATATAATAAAGTTGCAATAGAAGAGGTGCCAAATGCAAATAGGGAAAGAAATTAAAACAATAAGAGAACTATTGGGATATTCTCAAGAAGACTTGGCTAAAAAGCTAAACACAACATTTGAAGTCATTAATCGTTGGGAAAATGATAGGGTAGTTCCTGAGAATAAGAATATCGAAAAAGTATACGAATTTGCATTTAACAATAAGATATATCTAAATAGAATATATGAGCAAATGTACAAGGATGCGTATCAAGCAAATGATATAGTAGTGCTATTTCATGGTTCAAAAAGGGGGATAGAAGGTCAAATAGACCTTACGTGCTCGAAAATTGCAAACGATTTTGGCGCAGGATTCTATTTAGGCGAGACATTTGAGCAAGCTGCAACTTATATAGCATATAGCAATTCCAAAAAAGTATATGCATTTACTTTAGATAAAAAGAATTTAAATATAATCCAATTAAACGTTGATGAAGAATGGATGTATGCTATTGCCTATTATAGAGGTTGGATTGAAGAATTCAAAGAACATAAAAAGATTAAAG
>CAMNMY010000084.1 GCA_946545105.1 uncultured Clostridia bacterium | reverse complement strand
TAATGGAGATGGCTCATGTCTTACATCAACCAATACAGCAACAGCTTTTAATTGCTTTGAATTTATAAGATAACCTCCTATTAGTTCATCCCAGCCATCTTTATCTTCGCCGCCAACTTTTGCATAACCATATCCAGGCAAATCAACAAGCATAAGCTCATTGTTGATATTAAAGTAATTTATCAATCTTGTTCTTCCTGGTGTTGATGAAGTTTTAGCAAGATTCTTGTTGTTTACTAAAAAATTTATAAATGAAGATTTTCCGACATTTGATCTGCCGGCAATTGCAACTTCGCTGATACCATAATCTTTTATTTTCTTATAGTCAGCAACAGATATAACAAATTTCGCATTTATCATCTTCATACCTTTATATAATATTAAATATTTAAATTTTATTCAACTATATTGTCATTTTTTGAGGCAAAAAAATAGGTGTGACTCACTTGTCACACCTACTATAAAATCGCTAATTTTTAGGCTGCTTTTTTTATTACAGTTGGCTTTGCAACCTTATTTATAACATCCTTAGAAATGATGACTTTTTCAATTGTATCATCAGATGGAATGTCATACATTAAATCAAGCATAATGCCTTCTAGAATAGATCTTAATCCTCTTGCACCAGTGTTCAACTTAATAGCTTTTTGAGCAACTTCTCTTAAAGCTTCTTCCTCAAATTCAATGTCTACGCCATCAATTTTAAACAATTTCTTATATTGTTTAATTGTAGCATTCTTTGGTTCTGTAAGAATCTTTACTAAAGCTTCTTCACTTAGCGCATCAACGCCTACTACAACAGGCAATCTTCCAACGAATTCTGGGATAAGACCAAAGTTAATTAAATCTTCTGGTGATATCGAAGATATCAATTTACTATATGATGATAGCTCATTTGACTTTAAAGACGCTCCAAAGCCCATTCTATGGCCAAACAATCTGTTGTCGATAATTTGGTCTAATCCAACGAATGCGCCACCGCAAATGAACAATATATTTGTTGTATTGATTTGGATGCATTCTTGTTGTGGATGCTTTCTTCCGCCTTGAGGTGGAACTGAAGCTGTTGTGCTTTCAATAATCTTTAATAAAGCTTGTTGTACGCCTTCACCACCAACGTCTCTCGTAATTGATGTATTTTCGCCTTTCTTTGCAATCTTATCGATTTCATCGATATAAATTATACCAAGTTCAGCTCTAGCTACATCTCCGTTGGCTGCTTGAATAAGCTTTAGAAGTACGTTTTCAACATCGTCGCCAACGTAGCCAGCTTCTGTAATTGTTGTAGCATCTGCAATAGCAAATGGAACGTTAAGAATCTTAGCTAATGTCTTTGCAAGCAATGTCTTACCGCATCCTGTTGGTCCTAACAATAAGATGTTTGATTTATCTAGAGTTACATCGTCTTTATCTGCGATTGCATTTACTCTCTTATAGTGGTTATAAACGGCTACAGACAATACTTTCTTTGCAGCATCTTGTCCGATGATATATTCGTCCAATTTTGCCTTTAATTCCTTTGGTTTTAACAAAGTTAACTTGTCGGTTTTCTTTACTTGTGTGTAGTCATCCTTATCAAGCATATCAGCACAGTTTTTAATACAATCACTACAGATGCATTCGCCAGTAATGTTGCTTAAAAACATCTTTCTTACTTGATCTTCACTTTTACCACAAAATGAACATGTTTTAATATCTGCCACTAGTTACCTCTTTTTTCATAAACCTTATCAATAATACCGTAATCTAAAGCATCTTGAGCAGATAAGTAGTTATCTCTATCTGTGTCAGCCATTACTTTATCATATGGTTGATTACAATTTTCTGATAAGATTTTTGTCATTTTTTCTTTAATCTTTTGGATATGGTTAGCTGTAATAACAATATCTGAAGCTTGTCCTTGAGCACCACCTAATGGTTGGTGAATCATAACTTCACTGTTTGGTAAGCAGAATCTCTTACCCTTTGCGCCACTTGATAGTAAGAATGCAGCCATAGATGCAGCCATACCGATACATACAGTTGATACATCACATTTAATGAAGTTCATTGTATCGTAGATTGCCATACCTGCAGTAACACTACCACCAGGTGAATTGATATATAACACAATATCCTTATCTGAATCTTTGCTCTCTAGGAATAATAATTCTGCAACAACTGTATTTGCTACAGCATCATCAATTTCCCCAGAAAGGAATATAATTCTATCTTCTAATAATCTTGAATAAAGATCGTATGATCTTTCTCCTGCGCTTGTTTTTTCAACAACATATGGAACTAATGCACTATTCTTCTCGTTCATTGTTTAATCCTCCTTGCATTGTGAAACTATTATACTCTTTTTATATTAAAAATAAAATAGCGCCTACATATTATATATAATATCAGGCGCTTTTTGTCGGTTTTAGAAGATTTGTTTCTTATTTGATTGTATTGTTATTCTTTAAGTAATCAAATAATTTTGTTGTGATAATGTTGTTACGAACATAGTTTCTATATTCTTCGTTAACATTCTTCATAAAATCTTCAACTGGCATCTTAGCATCAGCAGCCATCTTTTCGAACTCAGCATTGATTTCTTCATCAGATACTGGGATTTCAACTTGCTTCATAATAGCCTTTAATACTAATCTGTATAGAACGTTCTTCTTTGCTGTATCTTTGTATTGTTCCATCATCTTTTCTTTAGATGTGTTCATATACTTGTAGTAATCTTCAGCCTTTAGACCTCTATACATTAAACCATATTCAAATTCATTTACCATATCTTCAGCTTGGTTCTTAATCATGCATTCTGGAATATCAACCTTAGCTAATGAAGCGATCTTTTCGATCATATCATTTTCTAACTTTTCTTCAGCTTGCTTTTCTCTATCTTCAGAAATGTGCTTCTTGATATCTTCTTCGTAATCTTTAACTGTATCGAATTCTGATACGTCCTTTACGAATTCATCATCATATGCTGGAGTTGTTTTCTTAGAAATTTCATGTAATGTGATTGCGAATACAGCATCCTTACCAGCTAAATCCTTAGCGCCATAATCTTCTGGGAACTTAACTGTAATATCTTTTGATTCGCCAATCTTCATACCAACTACTTGATCTTCAAATCCTGGGATGAATGTGTTAGAACCTAGTTCTAATGGTTGCTTTTCAGCTGTACCGCCATCGAACTTAACACCATCGATAGAACCAGAATAATCGATGATAACCTTATCACCCTTTTCACAAGCTCTATCTGTGATATCTTCCCAAGCACCAGCTTGAGCGATTGCCTTGTCAACTTCAGCCTTAATATCAGCTGCTGTAACCTTTACCTTATCCTTCTTGAATTCTAAGCCTGTATATTGTCCTAATGTAACTGTAGGCTCGTTTTGAATTTTAGCTGTAAATTTAAATGTAGAATCAGAAATAGCAGTAATATTTACTTCTGGTTGATCTACTGGAACAATATCCTTTTCTGCTGTAAGAGCTGCTTCATACTCTTTTTGCATAACGATATCCATAGCATCATCAAATAAAACGCCAATACCATAAACTCTTTCAACAACCTTTCTTGGTACATGTCCTTTTCTGAAACCTTCAACGCTGAACTTGTTCTTATTCTTGTTGAATGATTCGTCTAATGCTGCCTTCCAATCTGCTTCTGCAACATCAAATGTTAGTTTTACTTGATCTTTTTCTAATACTTCTTTTACGTAACTCATGTTAAATCTCCTTAGATTTATATATAAATAATTAACGTGATATATTGTAGCATAGGAAAACAATATTTCAAAACGAAAAACGAGATTTATTTTTAATTTTTAAATTAATCTTTGCGTAAATAGTTTTTAACTTTATCAATTACTAGATTTTTCTTTTCAATAAACAAATCTTTTGCTGCAGAATATTCTTTATCAGCATAATTACGAACAATAGGCTTTAAAAGTTCCATTGCAAGTTTTTTAATATTTTCTTTTCTGTCCTTTAATTGAGCATACTCTTTTAGACATAAAACAATATTATCTTTATTCTTTGGAATATCTTCCATATATTCACACCCAGTTTTATCTAAGATTTCAAACATTAAAGTTACTGCTTCTCTACGTTCATCTTTTGTCATATTTTGAAGCACAGAATCAGTTGAATCTTCCATCGTTTCCGAGAAGAAATCAGTAGAACTTTCGTATGCAAAATGAGTGCCATCAATTAACCACGTATGAGCCCAGTGTTGCATCATATATTTTGCATCAGATTGCACCACTTTATAATCATTCGTAATCTTCATCATTTTACCAACCGTAGATTGCGGTGGAATAAATTTATATAATTTATTCGATATTGATTTATAGGCATCCAAATCATAGAATGCTTGCGTAAATCCTGGGCCATCAAAATTATATACAGCCTTTATCTTTTCACGTTCTTTCGCGTTAGCCATAACCGAGGCGTAAACAGCAACATTTCCACCCTTTGAATGGCCTACTACAATAGCTTTTCCTTTGACGGTTTTTAGCACTTTATTGATATACTTTTGAGCTGCTGCTTGACAAGGGATTGGAAACATATAAGTCATATTCAAATCTTCGTGCCAACCAACAACAGTACCGTCTGTTCCTCTAAAAGCAATAACTACCAAATCTTTAGATATTTCGAATGTTGTAGCTGAGAATTGCTGCACTTTTTCTACATTAGTATCTTTAACGTGAAAATATACTTTAACATCTCTATAACGTCTTGAATCAACAACAACATTAAACAATTTCTCATCTTCTTTTCCGATAAGATTCTTAAGATCTGTTGCTTTTAATATATTTGGATTGTTTA
>CAMNMY010000083.1 GCA_946545105.1 uncultured Clostridia bacterium | reverse complement strand
CATTCTAACAACTTTGATTTCTATTTTCTTTGCTACATAATATCCAGCTAGCGGTGCTACGCTGAATACATCGTATCTGTCTTGTTTGAATATTCCGATTAAGTAGTTATCCCATGCTGTTTCAAATGCAACTAAATCATTAGGATTAATAACTTCTGCAATCTTTGAATATTCTGTATATTTCAATTTTTCAAGTAAAGTATCTATAGGTTGATCATAGATTGCTTTGAATGTATCTAAAGATATCTTTCCGCCCTCTATAAAATCTTGCTCATAAGTTTTTGAATCAAAACCAATGTTTTTATATCTTATAAAGTTTGAAATATTTGAAAAGTCTATATTCGCTTGATGATACTTAACCATGCTTGGAGCCTTTGCAGATTTTAAAACCTTGCAAATGTCTTTATACATTGCTTTATCTAAGATAACATCAATTGTTCTTGGGCTCTTATCTCCCATAACTCTCTTTGTATCAATTGTAGATAGAGCTTCTGCCATAATAGGAGATAAAGATTGATAATTATCATTAAATATCATTGTCTTTAAATCTTCTATTTCATAAAGACCTTTTGGCGCAAGCATATAAGATATATCTTCATTTGAATGCATATATTTAGCTTTTACTAATGCCTTAGCATTGTGGTAGTCATTCTTCATTAAGAAAGTTTCAAGTCCCATCTTTGGAACTGTGCTTTCTGCCATAAATGCACTAACCTTTTCATCTTCAGCGCTTAGTATCTTTTCAAAGTCATACGCATCTGCAAGCGTGCCAGCACCATAACCACTCTCAATAAGCACTCTAACTGCTTCGTCAAGTGATGTAGCAAAAACCATACGATTGATCTTATCTTGAGATAAGAAACCGTTTTCTAGTGATTTAACACGTGCATTAGAATAGACTAATGAATTGCTTGCCATACTACTCTCCAAATAATATCTTTGCTAACTTCTCTTCTGATTCTTCCTTGATTTGTTCAAATTCAAGTTCGAATGTTAAGTTCTTGTCGAACTTCTCTCCACAAAGCATAACGCCACCATCGAAATCTCCAAAAGTCTTAGATAAAGTCAATTTCTTCTTTGCGTCTTTAGAAATCGCATCTATCTCCTTTTGCGTGATAATATCCTTATCCTTTTCGCAGATTACAACAACATCGCCATCAGATGCGCTCTTTTTAATCATTTTTGTGATTAAAGCAAGATAAGTTTTCTTATCCTTTTTGCGCATATAGTCAGCAACTGAATTGAAAACGGAATCAACTATTTCTGTCTTTTTAGACAATGTGATTCTTTTACAGTCCAAATTTGCAACCATAGCTCTACGAGTGATAATCTCCTCTGCTTGGACATCTCCCTTTGGAAGTTGAGCATCAGCATATTCTTTAGCAGTTTTATTTGCTGCCGCTAAAATTTCATCAGCTTCCTTTTGGGCTTTAGAGATATTATCATTAGAAACGTCTACGGCGTCTTTTATGATTTTCTCTATAATTACTTCCTTATTATTCATCTTTTTGCTCCCTAAAACTATTTAATGAAAATAATAGCTAAGAATGATACCAATAATGCAAGAAGCGCATATGTTTCAACCATAACTGTTAATAGTAAGCCTTTACCAGATTCTTCTGGCTTCTTACCAACCATGTTAATAGCTGCAACTGCACACTTTCCTTGATATAGACCAGAAACAAGACCAACAATAGCCATTGGTAGACATGCCATAGCATAAGCCCAACCTGTTCCAACTGCTAAATTTGATGCTGTTCCGTTCATAATACCAGCTTGCAACAATACCATGAAAGCAATAATAAGTCCATAAATGCCTTGTGTACCAGGTAACAATTGAAGAATTAATACTTTACCAAACTTGTTTGGATCTTCTGTTGTAACTCCTGCTGCTGCTTGACCAGCAATACCAACACCGATTGCTGAACCACATCCAGACATTGCAGCCGCCAACGCTGCACCTATTAAGGCAATTGCCATTCCACTCATTATTATTTAACCTCCTGAGTTTTTTCGTTGTTTATATAGTAATATTTCATTTCACTTCCAAGTGGCTTGAATAATGAACCACCACCTGTATAGAACTTACCAAAGAATTCTACGAATTGTAATCTTGAGTTGTGTACATATGCACCTAAAGCATTAATTGCAACGTTGAATGTGTGTCCAATTAACGCAATAATTATGATTACAATCACACCTGCAACACCGCCACCTAACAATCCTGAAATTGATGTGCCGATTTGATTAAATACCATACCGATAACGGCTGTTGCTAATCCTAAACCAAATATACGTGTATATGACATTAAATCTGAGAAGAAGTTAATAATGTCATACAAACTTCCTACAGCACCAGTAACTTTACCAACGCCCTTCTTTCCTTGTGCACCACCAAGCATTAGAAGAACAACACCGATTGCTAAGAACGCAACGCCAATTGTTCCAATCCAAGATGGGAATCCCTTTATAAACTTGCCAGCAGCAAAGCCGCCAACACCTATTACTAGGAAGAACCAGCAAAGTGCTGTAATTCCACCCATAATGTTTTTACCTTTAAATTCTGCATAAGCTTTAATGCCTGTACCAAATAGCATTTGGAAAATACCCATACCTAAAGATAGATATAACATCTTCATAGGTTCTTCAATTGGGTTAAACCAGCACCAAATATGTAAATCGGTTGCAGATAATCCAAAATAACTACCAAATAAAATACCCCAAATAATTGTTGAGATACCACCCATAAATACAATCTTAATTAAGTTAGATTGTCCTTTCTTTGGTTTTGTTATTAATAAAACTATTCCTGTTAATATCGTTAAAATTAAACCATATCCTGCATCAGATAACATCATTCCATAGAATAGGAAGAAGAAAAATGCAACGAATGGGTTTGGATCAATTTCTTTATATTTTGGAGATGAGAACATATTTGTAACGCTTTCATATGGAGATACGATTTCGTTATTTTCACAATATGTTGGAACCTCTTCTCCTTCTATTGGGTCTCTTATTACATAAGATAAAGCCAATGGTGATTCTTCCAAAGCCTTATTTAATTCAGCTTCATTCTTTGCAGGAAGCCATGCTTCCATAAAATATGATGTTTGAGTATTTAGTGTTAATCCTTCACACTCAACCTTTCTAATTTCTAATGCATAGAAGTCATGTAGTCTTTGAGCGTTAAATAGAACTTGTTCATCTTTAATTGCTTCAAAGTAAATATCCACAATCTTTTGATCGTTTTCTTTAATCTTTCTTTCTGCATCTAAAATCATGTCTGATGCATAATCATCAAATGCAAGTGAACAATTTGCAAAATCCATTTCATTTAAAATGTCTAGGATTTCTTGATCTTGTTCTTTTAGATACATTACTGCAATATTTACGAATCTATCATCTTGGAATACTTCAACATAAGCGCCCTTTTCTTCAAGGTTTGATACAAGTGGCAACTTTGCTGTGTTTATAGAACCCATAATAATTGCTACATGCTTAGTTGATTTAAATGAAGACAATTTAGCTTTAACTGCCTTAAATGGAGTTAATTGATTAGCTAAACTTAGATATTTTGTATTTTCACTCTTCAAATCTATGATTTGTTGAGAATATTTTTCAAATTTATCAATAATCTCAAATACTTCTTTTTCTACTTCTTGAGATCTTTCAAATTCTTCAAATGTTAAACTCTTCTTTGGAATTAATAATCCAGAAGTTTTAACTGGTTTATATTCTACATTCTTTGCCTTTGCATTTGCTGATACAACTTTTGATGCTTCTGCAAGGAAATCAAATGTGAATTCTAATCGTGTTAATTTTCTTGTATATTCGTTAATCTTATTCTCATCTAGAACATAACTTGTATTGTCTAATTTTTTAGCCAAAGAAATCTCTACGCAGCCTGATCTGTGTAGAATTTTCATTAATTCAGATTTTTCAGAGTTGTTGCCAAATAGCAACAATCTCTTCATATCACTTATCATACTTAGCTGTCATGCTCCCAATAATAAACTCAATTGCCTTTTCTTGATTTTTCTTTGATGCAACCTCTAGCGCCTTTGCATCCTCTTCGCACTTAGCAACAGCTTCTTTTGCTTCCTTTTCTGCTTGAGCAAATGCTGTTGTAGCTTTTTGCGTTATAGATAATTGAACAGTCTTTTTGTTCTTTTCGATAAGTTCAGCAGCTTCTTCTTTTGCTTTAGCTACGATTTCTTTTGCTGAAACTTGAGATTCTTTAATAATGTTGTCAGCCTTTTGTTCAGCTTCGATAATGTTATTAATTACTTCTTCAACCATATCAACCTCTATTTGAAATACTTCTCTTCAATTGCAGAAATCTTGTTAACTCTATTTGTATGTCTTCCGCCTTCGAATTCAGTTTCCAACCAAATCTTAACCATTTGTTTTGCTAAATCTGGAGAAACAACTCTTCCGCCCATAGCAAGAATGTTTGCATTGTTATGACGCTTAACCATCTCTGCTGTAAATAGATCGTGTGCTACACCAGCTCTGATTCCCTTTACCTTGTTTGCAGCAATAGAAATACCAATACCAGTACCACATAATAAAATTCCCAAGTCATCTTTTCCTTGAGATACTGCTTCTGCTACTTTCAATGCAAAGTCTGGATAATCTACTGAATCAGTTGTATAACAACCAAAATCTTCTGCTTCGATTCCTTTTTCATTTAATACTTCTAAAACGGCGTCCTTTAATACGATTCCGCCATGATCACATCCGATTGCTATTTTCATTTAAAACTAACCTCGCGCGTTAATATAACCGTTAAATATTATAACATTATAAGCGCGTAGTATCAATACCAAGTTTTTAACTCAATATATTTTAATATATTACTTTTATTATCTTTTTTAAATCCGCAATCGAAAAATAATCCAAATAAAGTCCGCTTGTAA
>CAMNMY010000082.1 GCA_946545105.1 uncultured Clostridia bacterium | reverse complement strand
AATACGGCTTGTGTACCAACGATTTGAGATGTTGGAGTAACAAGTGGTGGGTATCCAAGATCCTTTCTTACGTTTGGAACTTCGATAAGAGCTTGTTCAAACTTATCTAAAGCGTTCATCTTCTTTAATTGTCCAACTAGGTTAGATAACATACCACCTGGAACTTGGTAAATTAAAGCGTTAACATCCGTAGCTAGAGACTTTTCTGTTAACCAGCCATCTTTCTTTAATCTTTCAGCTACGCCCTTGAAGTAATCTGCACATTCATTTAACTTAATTAAGTCTAATCCTGTATCGTATTCTGTTCCTTTTAATGCAGCAACAAGTGGTTCGGTTGCTGGTTGAGATGTACCATTTCCTAATGGAGATAATGCTGTATCTACGATATCTACACCAGCTTCAATTGCCTTTAAGTATGTTAAGTTACCTATACCAGCTGTTTGGTGTGTATGTAAATGAATTTGAGTAGTTTTCTTTAAAGTTTTCTTTAAAGCGCCAACTAATTCATAAGCTGTGTATGGTAATAAGATACCAGCCATATCCTTAATACAAATGATATCTGCGCCCATATCTTCTAACTTCTTAGCAAGTTTAACGAAGTATTCTGTTGTATGAACTGGAGAAGTAGTATAAGAGAAAGCTGCTTCGCAGATTCCACCATACTTCTTTGTAGCCTTCATTGCAGATTCCATATTTCTTGGATCGTTTAGAGCGTCAAAAATTCTGATAATATCAATACCATTTTTAATGGCCATTTTAACGAATTCATCTACAACATCATCTGCATAGTGCTTATAACCTAGTAAGTTTTGAGCACGTAGCAACATTTGTAATTTTGTATTAGGCATAGCCTTTCTTAACTTTCTTAATCTTTCCCATGGATCTTCATTTAAGAATCTTAGGCAGCTATCAAAAGTAGCACCACCCCAGCATTCTAATGAAAAATATCCAATTTTATCTAATTTATCTGCGATTGGTAGCATTTCATCAATAGTCATTCTTGTAGCAGCTTGAGATTGATGAGCATCACGCAATATTGTTTCAGTAATTTTAACCATTTTTTATATCTCCTCTTTACGCAACACCAAATACGGCAAGTAATACACCAGCAGCAACGGCTGAACCGATAACACCAGCTACATTTGGGCCCATAGCGTGCATTAATAAGTAATTGTTAGGATTTTCTTCTTGTCCTACATTGTGAGCGATTCTAGCGGCCATTGGAACGGCAGAAACACCAGCAGCGCCGATCAATGGGTTTACTTTTCCCTTTGAAATAACGCACATTAACTTTCCGATTAATACACCACCAGCTGTACCAAAGCTAAATGCAACAACACCAATTAATAGGATTAATAGAGTTTGAACATTTAGGAATACATCAGCTGTGGCCTTTGTTCCTACTAACAAACCAAGTAATATTGTAATAATATTTATTAATTCATTCTTAGCTGTGTTTGTTAATCTTGGAACAACTCCAGATTCCTTAAATAGGTTTCCTAACATCAACATACCTAAAAGTGGTAAAGCAGATGGAAGAACGATACCTACGATTAATGTTACGGCAATTGGGAATATAACCTTTTCCAATTTAGAAACTGGTCTCAATTGTTCCATAACAATTGCTCTTTCTTTCTTTGTTGTCAATAATTTCATTATTGGTGGTTGAATAACCTTAATCAATGCCATGTACGAATATGCGGCAACAGCAATAGCTGGCAACAAATGTGCGGCAAGTTTTGTGGTTACGTAAATAGCTGTTGGACCGTCTGCACCACCGATGATACCGATAGCAGCAGCTTCTTCACCTGTAAATCCAATATTGATAGCTACTATGAAGGTAATGAAAATACCTAATTGAGCAGCAGCACCCATAATTAAACTCTTAGGGTTAGCAATAAGTGGACCGAAGTCTGTCATTGCACCGATTCCTAAGAAAATTAGTGGTGGATAGATAACCCATTCTACACCTTTGTATAGGTAGAAGAATAAGCCTTCTGTTCCTGGTGTGATAACTTTTGAACCATGTTCGATTAAATATTCCCCTGCTTCATTTACCATTGGAATACCATATAGTGCTTGATAAGCGCCTGGAATATTAATGATGAACATACCAAAACCAATTGCAACCAATAGGTTTGGTTCGAACTCTTTAGCAATAGCTAAATAAATCAAAACACCGGCAATTACTAACATAATTAGGTTTTGCCATAGTGGTGTCAAGCTTGTCATAAAGCCTGTAGATTCCCACAAAGTCTTTAATGACTCAGCCAAAGAGAACGATGGTATAGTTGTGAAAAAACTAATCATCTTTAACTCCTTTTATTAAGCTATTGTAGCGATAACAGCGCCTGTATCAATATTTGCGCCCTCTTGTGTTGAATAAGTGATAACACCTGATGCAGAAGCAACAACTGGAGTATCCATTTTCATAGCTTCTAGAATGATGATTGTATCACCTTGTTTAACTTGAGTTCCTGCAGCGAAGCAAAGCTTCTTTACTAAACCTGGCATTGGAGCCTTAACTTGAGTTCCGTTTGCTGGAGCAGCTGGAGCTGCAGCTTTAGGTTGTTGTACTGGAGCAGCCTTAGTAACAACTGGAGTAACAACTGAACCGTCTACGATCTCCTCTACTTCAACTGCGTAAGATTTTCCATTAACATTTACATTAAATTTGCGCATATATATAATCTCCTAATTTTTTCCTATTTAATTTCTTTAATTTTTCTAACTTTGAAAGCTAGGTTTGACTTATATTGTGGTCTAACATTTGTGTTATCGTAATAAGCCATAATTGCAGCTGTAATTGCGGCAGCAATTTCATCATCTACATTGTCTAAACCTTCAATTTGAGGTTGAGCTGGTTTTGCATCAACAACCATAGGTTGTTTTTTCATCTTAGCCTTTAGAACGTCCATTCCTTTAAAACCATATTTGAACAATACGATAAAGCCAATTAATAATGCTAAAACCAAAAATACTACGCCAATACCCATAGCAGCAACTTGTAGACCAACTAAGATTCTTTCACCAACACTAGATGAACCCATCTCTAATTTGTCTGGTGTGCCGTATTCTAATGTACATGCCATAAATGACATAACTAGCATAGCTAAAATGGCAATTATTAATACTACCTTTACAACTCTCTTCATTTTAGATTCCCTTTAACATCATTAATGCAGAAGCTAAATATGGTCTTAGGTTTGTAGCTTCAACAACATTATCTAAATAGCCTTCTTTTGCAACCTTAATTGGATCTTCTTGCATTTCAGCATATTCTTTAGATAATTTTTCAATGTTTTCATTTCTATCTTGTGCTTTTAATTGATCAGCCATCATAGCAACAGCAACTTCTTCAGAAACTGGAGAAATCTTAGCTCCTTCTGTTGCAAGTGTATATCCAAAGCCTACGCCCTTAGACATAAGTGCTGTATATCCAAAGCCGAATGCGTTACCTACAGCAACACCAATCTTATTTGTTTCAATGTTAGAGATTGCTGAAATAAAGCTATAAGCTTTCTTTGCATATCCTGCTAATTCTTGAGAAAGATTTGAATTGATACCCTTTGTATCTACTAAAGTGATTAAATCTACATCTACCTTGTAAACTAGCTTTGCAAATTCTGTAGCCTTATCTAAAGCTTCTGAAGACATATAATCTCCCTTTGTAGCCAAAACTGCTACTGGAAGACCGTTAATCTTAGCAAATGCACATAGAACATCGTTTGCATATTCTGGAGCATATTCTAATAATGTGTTCTCATCTACGATATCCTTAGCAACAGCGAATGCATCAGCATTTACTAATTCTGGGTTAACTCTATTTGGATCATCTTCTGAATCGTTATCTTCTGTATAAACTGTATCGAATAATGTATCAAGCTTAGCTTGTAAATCTTTTGCATCCTTATATGTAAATTGAGCCATAGTTGAATTCTTAGCATAAGCTTCATAGCCTAGAGCCTTTTTGTAATCAACTGGGAATGTCTTTGCATCAGATACAAGATACATTGGTGAATTTAAAGACATAACAGCATCTTTAGCCATAAATACGAAATCTGCAGATGCTACGTATGCACTTGTTAAACCAACAGATACACCGTTTACAACGCAAATATGTGGAACTGATTCCTTTAAGAAATCTGCTTTTCTTAAAATGCTTGCATATCCTTCAAGTATAGATACGCCATCTCCTACTCTTGCACCGCAGCTATCAATGATAGAAATAAGTGGTGTTAGAGATTCAATTGCTCTATCCATGCACTTTTCAATCTTTAATGCTTGTGCTTTGCTTAATGAACCCTTTAAAACATCTGGGTTTTGTGCAAAAATTTGAACTGGATTTCCATTAAATGTAGCGTAGCCACAAATAACGCCTTCTCCAATAGCTTCGTTTTCATCGAAAGCTTTTGAAGATAAGAAAGTATCTGTTTCTACAAAACTGTTTTCGTCAACAATGGAATTAATGAAATCTCTAGTTTTTTTAGTTGCTTTGTTAATCTCAGCTAAAGCAGTTGCGAGATTTTTACCTTTCATAAACATAACCTCCAACATTCTAACTTATAGTAATTAGAATAAAATCATAAGTATTATATTTATATAATGGTTATCGCGCAAGCAAAATAAACTAAAAAAATTAAAAATTTAACAAACTTAGTTTTTACTGAAAAATTATAGTCTTTTTAGATAATCTATTTCCTTGTCATTTAAATAACGATAACTACCTCTAGATAGTCCGCCAAGCCTTACTCTACCTACAGAAATTCTCTTTAAAAAGATAACCTCACGTTCTACTGCTTCAAACATCTTTCTGATTTGTCTATTTCTTCCTTCATGAATTGTAACTTCAAGCTTAGAAATACCATCTTTAAACTCTAAGAGTTTCACACGTGC
Source organism: uncultured Clostridia bacterium (assembly GCA_946545105.1). The sequence continues at coordinate 28 of CAMNMY010000082.1, read as the reverse complement.
TTTTGCAGTAATTTGGCCATCTACCATA
>CAMNMY010000081.1 GCA_946545105.1 uncultured Clostridia bacterium | reverse complement strand
ACGCCAGCATAGATACCAAACATAATACCTGCAAGAACAATAATTACAAGTGGAGCAATAATCCAGAATTTACCATTCTTTGCGATTGGGAATTTAATTAAGTTTTCTATTCTAAATTTTTTCATATACTAAACTCCCTCCTTTTCTTCACTTTCTTCAACTGCTACTCTTGCAGTGTCTTCATCTCTATATAAATTATATAGAGCTGCATTTGATTCTCTTGTGAATGACATGATACAAGCTGTTGTTAATCTTGTCATTAGAAGAGATGAAATCAAAGATATAATAATACCGATTAACAATGTAATACCGAAACTCTTTAGAGCTGATGTACCTAAAACGATAAGTACTACAGCACCGATAATAGTAGTAATATTACCGTCGATAATAGCACCAAGTGATCTTCTGAAACCAGTTGATGTTGCTGTTCTAATCGTCTTACCCGTCTCGTATTCTTCCTTGATACGTTCGAATATAATAACGTTAGCATCTACCGCCATACCGATAGCTAGTAGGACACCTGCGATACCAGATAAAGTTAATTGTACCCATGGGAATACAGCTAAGAAGAATAAGAATGTTAATGTGTACCACCATAGAGCGATACTTGCACCAACACCTAGTAATCTATATAGAACACATAGATAAGCCATGATTAGGATAATACCAGCAATACCAGCGATAACACCGGCTTTAATAGCATTTACACCTAATGTAGCTGAAATTGTGCTACATTGAGACATTTTTAATCTTAATGGGAATGAACCAGCTGTAATCTTTACTGCTAATGCATAAGCATCGTCGTATGTATAATTACCAGAAATAGAACATCTACCTGTTGTAATAGCTTCGTTAACTGTTGGAGCAATAACTAAAGAATCATTGATATAGATTGCTAATTGCTTTCCTGTCAATGCTGTTGTTGCTGTTGAGAACTTCTTTGCACCATCTGCTGTGAATTCCAAAGCTACAACATAATAGCTATTTTCTGAATCGTATTGAACGCCAGCCTTAGCTACGTCGTTACCTGTTAACTTGCTAGATAATTTAACTGAACCAGTTGAATCGTTTAAAGACTTATCGTTTGTTCCATCAACATATTCCTTAAATTCAAGGTCTGCTGGATCACCGATTAATTCAAAAACTTTTTCTGGATCGTCAACGTCTGGGATTTCTACACGAATTGTTTCCCCACTAACTGATACTTGAGCTTCTGTATATCCTTTACCAAATAGTAAAGATTCCAAAGCTGCTCTTGTTCCTTCGATGGCTTCTGCAATAGTTCCATCCTCTTTCATTTGCTTGTAAGAGTCAGAATCTTGGTCAATGTCATAAACGGCATATACACCACCACTAAGGTCAAGGCCTAGACTAATTTTCTTTGGGAATGCATTGTAGTTGTATTTTCCTAATTGACCATCAGTCAAAGAAACAAATGCAAATACAGTTCCTAAAATTAGTAGTATACCTAGGATAGACAAAATCGTTATTGATTTGTACTTTTTCACCTTTTTTTGCCTCCAAATTTCACTAAACTAAAATATTATAATAATATAATTATATTTATAGACTTTATCAAAGTCAATAATATTATTTTTATTTATTCTTGCGCTGCGCCCTCAATGGCTTTTATAGCCAAAGATAAGTCCATTCTCTTTCTCTCCAATTCGCATGTAATTTCGTATGGAGTTTGCATATCGCCAGCATAATTAATGTTGTTTGCTGTGCATCCGCCAGAGCAATAATACTTTGCTGGACACTTATCGCAAGCAGGTTTCTTTGTTACTATGTTTTGAGCAAATTTCTTAGAAATTTCCATATTAATTTCTTTATCGAAAACATTACCCATATAGTAATCTTTATTTTCTGCAAATTGATGACATGGGAAAATATCTCCAGTTGGAGTTACTGCCAAGTATTCACATCCTGCACCACACCCTGTCAATCTCTTAACAACACATGGGCCAGATTCAATATCTATCATATAGTGGAAGAAATTAAACCATTTGTCTGTTTTTCTTCTATCGATATACACTTCTGCTAAATGTTCATATTCTTTAAGAATAGTTGGCAACATTTCCTTTGTTATCTTTAAATCAGGAATATCTGTAACAACTGGCTCCATAGATATTTGATCAAAGCCGGCATCGTTCAAAAATTCTACGTCTTTACAGAAATCTAAATTCTTTGCTGTGTATGTACCACGTACATAATATAATTTATCTCCACGAGCTTTCTTCATTTTTAGGGCGTTGTTTAAAACAACATCAAATGCGCTCTTTCCAGAGATTGTCTTTCTTACTGCATCGTTAACTTCTTTTCTTCCGTCGATAGATAGAACTACGTTGTGCATTTCTTTGTTCAACCACTCTATCTTATCATCAGATAATAGGATGCAGTTTGTTGTCATTGTAAATGAGAACTTCTTATTGAATTTGTTTTCAATAGATCTTGCATATTCAACTATTTGTTTTACAACTTCAAAGTTCATCAATGGCTCGCCACCAAAGAAGTCTACTTCTAGATTGTGTCTCTTTCCTGAATGTTGAATTAAAAAGTCAATTGCGTTTTTACCAACTTCAAAAGTCATATGTGCTCTTGATCTTGTATGGTAAGTTCCTTCATCTGCAAAGCAATATCTACACTTTAGATTACAATCATGACAGATATGAAGACATAAAGCCTTAATTTCGCCAATCTTTTTGCAATCTTGCGTGCATGTGCATGGAGAATCTAAGACGCCCTCTTTTACAAGTTCGTCTAATTCTTCGTTAATCTCTTTTACTTCTTTTTCATCAATGGATTTTAATGCTTTTAATTGATCCTCGTCTAAATCGTGTTCGAATCTATCTTTAGCAATTAAAAAAGTGACAAAATCTACATTATGTAAACTGCCACTTTCGCTATCCCACATGAAATAATAAGCTCTATTGTGGTAAGTAAAGCTAAAACTATGGGTCATTATTCAAAAAATATAAATACTAGATTAAAGGCTTTTTAACTGTATTTGGCTTTTCACCCTTGTGTTCACAAGATTGATTTCCAACTGTGCAAGATGTTTTGCAAGCTGATTGACAAGATGATTGGCATTCGCCACATCCAATGTTTCCTTCTTTTCTCATTCCGTTCTTAACGATTGAATTAATGTGTTTCATATAAAACCTCCGAATTTTTCAACATATTTATAATAATATAATTTTATAAGTAATTCAAGTATTTAAAACGCAAAAAATAAGTGCCACCTTAACGATGACACTTTAAAACTCAAGAATTATCAAAAATTAGAAAATCTTTTCATCCTTTGCTTTTTCTTCTGCTTTAGCTTCTTCAGCTGGCTTAGCAGCTTCTTTAGCCTTTTCGTCTTCGATATCATCTAAAGCCTTAGCTGGTTCTTGCTTAGCTTCTTGTACTTGACCATTTGCGCCAACTTGCATAACTGTGTAGATAGCGCTCTTGTCTAATACGCAAAGATTTGAACCATCACAATTTGGGCTTAAATCGATAACGATTGTAGCTCCGTCGATTGATTTGATTTCACCGATGAATCCACCGATTGTCTTAACTTTTGTGCCTGCAGATAATGATTCCATCATCTTTTGAGCTTCTTTTTGTCTCTTCTTTTGTGGAACGATTGACATAACTAGCATTAATACCATTAAAACACCTAGTACGGCTAACATTATAATGCTTTGTGACTCGATTCCTGCGATATATAGAATGTTCATAAATTAAGTTCTCCTTTTTAATTTTTCAATGACAATAATATATTATTTACATAATTTTGACAAGTAAAATATTTATTTCAAGTTTGGTGTTTGCTTTTCGCCACCATGACCCCACTCATATTTTTGAGTGAACTCATTATAGAAATCTAAGAATCTATCTTCCATAATTGCTTGTCTTACATCTTCCATTAACTTTGTTAAGAATCTAATATTATGGATAGATAGAAGCTCTCCACCAAGTATTTCATCCGCATTAATCAAGTGACGAATATATGCTCTTGTAAAGTTTCTACAACAGTAGCAATCACAACCTTCTTCAACTGGTCTAAAGTCTTCTTTATACGCACCGTTTCTGACTGTCAAATTACCTTCTCTTGTTAGAGCTGTTCCGTTTCTTGCAATTCTTGTTGGAAGTACGCAATCGAACATATCAATGCCTCTAAATACGCCTTCAACCAAACAATCTGGCGATCCTACTCCCATTAGATATCTTGGTTGATCTTCTGGATACAAAGGTTTTAAAAAGTCTAGGATTCTATACATTGTTTCTTTTGGTTCACCTACAGATAATCCACCAATTGAGAAACCACACTTAACATATTTTAGAGATTCTTTTAATGACTTCTCTCTTAAATCTTCATACATATTACCTTGTATGATTGGGAACAACATTTGGTCATCATTCTTATGATGTTTATAACATCTATCTAGCCATTGCAATGTTCTTTCCATAGCTTTTTTAGCAGTTTTATAATCTGCTAAGCCTTCAGTACATTCGTCAAAAGCCATAATGATATCTGCTCCCAATTTATTCTCCACATCAATAGCAAGTTCTGGTGTCATAAACAATTTCTTACCATCAATGTAAGATTGGAAATGAACGCCTTCATCTGTAATTTTTCTCATTTTAGATAATGAAAATACTTGGAAGCCACCACTGTCTGTAAGGATTGGTCTATCCCAATTCATAAACTTATGAAGACCCCCTGCTTTTGCTACTAAATCTTCACCAGGTCTTAAGAATAGATGGTATGTATTTGCAAGAATAATTGATGCCTTGCAGTCTTTGACTGCATCTGGAGTTAATGACTTAACAGATGCATTTGTACCAACTGGCATAAATACTGGAGTATCAATAACGCCATGAGGTGTATATAATTTACCTACACGAGCTCCAGATTGTTTACATGTATGAACTACTTCAAATCTAAATTTTTCCATATCAATCCTAAATTAACAATGTTGCATCACCAAACGAGAAGAATCTATATTTCTCTTCAACTGCAACTTTGTACATATT
>CAMNMY010000080.1 GCA_946545105.1 uncultured Clostridia bacterium | reverse complement strand
GGAGATACGTCTGCTATTATAAAGTTAACAAGAAATAGTATATATGTTGATGATTATAACTCAAATACAGTAACTAATTTTGACACATCACTAGTAAGAAATACTTTTATTGATAGCTTAAGTAAATGCGAAAAGGAATTATTGTATTCTATTATTCAATTATTTGATAATAGCATAGAACATATTATCTATGTTAATGATGATAATGTGTTATTTAAGCGAATAAATGAGCAAGAAAGAAAGATGAGTTATATAGAACTTATAGGTATTCTTTCTGCAGGAACAATACGTGGCATTGAGCTTTATATAAGAGCAATAAATGCATTAAAGAATGGAAGTGTGTTTATTGTTGATGAAATAGAAAATAGTTTTCAAAAGAACTTAGCATACAATTTGTTATTATTGTTTAATAATTCAGAAATTAACAAGAAAAATGCGCAATTAATTTTTAGCACCCATTATGTTGAAATACTCGATATGTTAAAGAGGAGAGATGGTATATTTATTACGCATAAGAACGGGACTACAATTGACGCTAAAAATCTATATGCAGATTATAATGTTAGAACAGAATTATCTAAGAGCAAGCAATTTGATAATAATGTATTTGATACTATTGTGAATTATCAACAATTAATGAAGGTTAGGAGATTATTATCAAATGATATATGCGCTAATAATGACTGAAGGAACCGATGAACGAGAATTCTTAAAAGTGTTGTTAGAGAAGGGCTTGCTCAAGTTTAAACAAGAAGAATTGCTATATGAAACTATATATCATAAGCGTCAATTTGACAATGAGTTAATTGCTGCGATTCAGCAACTAGGCAAAGATGATCAAGTTGACATATATAGAGTTGGAGATAAATTAAGTGATAAACTAGTTATTCCCAATGATTTTACTAAATACGCTCCAAATAGAATTAGAAGCATACATGATGTAATTATTTCTCCTGAGTTCGAAATGCTTATGATAATTAATGAGGGTAAATATAAAGATTATTTGAAAGTTAAGTCGAAAAAGAAGCCTAGCAAATATTATGAGAGTTTGCATAAAGATTATCATAAGCAAACAAAATACATAAGAGAGTATTTTGCAAAGATGAGTAATGGCCAAATAAAGGATTTGGCAGACGAATATAGCCAGAAGAGAATTAGGACATTAAAAGAAGGTCAAATGAGTATTAATAGTATAATAATTTAATTGGCTAAGAGTGGAAATAAAGGAAATGAATGAGTATTTAGTAAAAGAATCCGTAGATGGTGCATTTTATATAGATGGGCTATGGGGATTAGGCAAAACATATTTTATTAAAAATTTCAAGAATAAATATAATTTAAGAATAAAGGCATTGACTATAAAAAAGAATGTGCCAGATTATCTGTGTTGATAGGTAACTTGCATAAGCAAAATCCTCCTATTTTGTTAGTAGACATATTTTAACAACTGGAATTTACTTTTACAAATTTTCGCAAACTTCCACTATATGCTGGAATTTACTTTTACAATTAACCATAAAACTATACCTTAAACCTTTTATGGACAAATTAAGGTGTGCGTGTATAATATAAATATAATATGCATATATGTGAGGGCGTGTATGGGAAAAGATAGAAGAGATAGAAACGAGAGATATTCTCAACGAAGAGAAAGACAAAGAAAACGTAGAAGAAAAGAAGAAAAAAAGAGTAGAAGTTGTTGTGCAAATTGCTTAATAACTTTAGTTGTGTTATTTATTTTCTCGCTTGGACTTTTATATGGCGGCGGTATGTTTGCATGGAATCAATATGCAAAGCCAATGTTTGGAATTTCATTTAATGATGCCCTAGGATTAGTTGGAAGTACATATATTGCAAAAGAAAAAGACATTGTAACAAATCCATATAAGGATGAAGATGTTGATGGATTCTATAACGAATTATCTGAAGCATTATTCTTAGATGATTCCGTTAACTTAAGAGAAAATTTATCTGCAGTATTGGATAGTTACATTGCTACAATGATGGATAAAGATAATTCTACATCCGGAAATGATGAAGCGCTATCTACAGAAGGAGAAGAAGGTGGTTCATCAAGTGGATCATTCTCAACAGGAAATGAAGCGCTAGATAATTTCTTAAAGGCATTGAAGTTTGACTTCTCTTCATTGAAAGATTATCAAGATGAATACGCAACTCCACATGTTTTGGAGGTTACAGATAAACAAACAGCAGCATTCTTAAATAACACAATTAAATCTGCAGCAAACAATGAAGCATTTTCAACAATATTGCCAGATTTTGCAAAAGATGTAAAATTGGGAGATATTGTAGATATTCCTCAAATTATTGTTACATCAGATACAGCTGTTGGTTTAGAAAATGTAGCATTAACATTGACAGTAAAGGTTAATTTGAGAAAAACAGTCAAAACTGTTGCTCAAAACTTCCATAAATTATTAGGACCTTTAGCAGGTATCGTGCCAAAGGCTTTATATGCAACAATTACAATTTATCCAAATGATTATCTAAAGGGTGCACAAATCAAGGTTAACTCTTTCTCAGATAAGAAGATGGCAGATTTGTATTCTGTAGCAAATTATTTCTTAAAAGATTCACAATACAAATCAATCGATGGTATTTTGCAAATGGTTAACCAAAAGGCAGTAGAAGCAATTGAAAAGGTACAAAGCCTTGTTCCAATTAACTTCGTTGCTACAGGTTCTGTTGAAGTACACCCAATTAAAGCTTTAATGACAGCTCTAAAGGCAACAGATGTTACAGAAACACAATTCTATTGCATGATTAGAGATTTATGCTTGCCAACATTTGATGAGGTTAAGGGTAATATGGGCTTTGACGAATTAGATATTGAAAAGGTTGAAGACATTGCTCCATATATCCAAAACGCAAAAGGCGAATTAGTTGATGAGATTGCGCTAAAGTATGGTATTGAAGAAGGATATCTAAATGCAGACAATATGCTTGATCAATTAAAGAGCGTAGGCGGAGAAAGTTCAGAATTGATTGATAAAGTTTCACTTTCTAGATTGAATTTCTCAGATGGTATGTATATTCAACAAAATGCAAGAGTAGGTGTTAAGTATGCTGGCCTTGCAGGTCTTTTAGATGGATATTTAAACAATGCTTCAGGCGAAGGATTGAATATTGAATATAAGATTATCAATGCAATGTATGAAGAAGAGCACAATAAATTGTCTTTAGTTTTACAATTGGGCATTTTGGATGTTATTACCCAAAAGATGGAAGAAGGCTCAATTTTAAAGAGCTTTGTTGGACAATTAATTCCAAAATATATCTATATAAAGGCAAGCGTATGCTTAAATGATGATGCGGAAAACGTAGCACAAGTTGCAATTAATAAATCTTCTGAAGCAGAAACACAAGCACTTTTAGATACAATCGGTAGTTTAACAAGTGGTATGGGAGTTTCAATGGGACTTAACTATACAGAACTTACTTCAACAATTGGTACAAAAGTAAAAGATGGTATTAAAGATATTGATACAAAGCTTGGAACTTCAATTACATTTACAGAAGAAAAAGCATATTTGCCAAGCGTATATGAAATCATGGCAAATAAGATTCTATATAAAGAAGAAGTTGGAGCAGATAATTTAACTCCATCTCAAGTTTATGATGTATTCAAGGGCGCATGTGAAATCAATAATTCATATAAAGGACAAGACATTGAAAGTGATTTGACGGCATTTACAACAAGAGTAAATACAAGATATGCTCTTCAACAATATGTAAATCCAGAAGATGCAACAGATGTTACTGATTATAGATTAACAGTGCCAGCAGAAGATGACACAGAAAACACAATCGTTAAGCAATTGCAAAAGATTGGTGGTGCTCACGATAAAGCTATAAACGGTATAGAACTAGCAGATAGTTGGAAGAGTGCAACAGCGCTTGCAACTACAAATGAGCAAAAGCTTCAAATTATGCATGAAGAATTCTCTCCATACGCAACTGAAGCAGAAGCTGCAAAGATTTTTGGAGATGCATTTAAGATTAATACAACAGGTGTAAAGGGAATAACACTAAATAAGGTTATGATTTTCGTAGACCCTATAGATAATATTGCAAAACTAAGATTAATCTATACTTGCGAATACGATACAACAGAAAGCACAAAGTACACTAGCGTATTGCCAGATTTTGTTATCAATGTTGTATTTGATTTAACAAAAGTTGAAACAGATGATCCTTGCTGCAATGTAACAATTAACGATATGAGTGAAGAAGAAATCCACAACTTCTCTTTAATGTGTGAAAGATTAGGAATCACAGGATTCAATATTGACACAATTAGAGCAAACACAAATACAGCAGTAAAAGATGGATTAAGAGAAATGTTCAACAAAGTTGAAATCTCTATTGATACAAATGCTGAAACAAAGGGAATCTATTTTGGAAGCTTATTTGATGTTACATATAAGAATAGAAAAGATGCAATTGATGCAGAAATTGCAGACGCTACAGCTTTAGATGTAGCAAATACAATTGCAGCATTACATACAGGTATTGAATCATATGGACAAAAGGATGTAATTAAGCAAATCTCTGAAGATGAATTTAATGCAGCTCCAAGTGGTACATATTATAAATATAACAGTATATTAAATCCACCAGCAGGATACTACCAAGCAGTTTCATACGATAAGAACATTGCATATTATGTACAAGATGGAACAGACTATGTGCCAGTTACAGATGTATTTGATGCAACAAAAGATATTATAATTAACTCAACAACACTAACAGCACAAATGTCAGCTAGAAATGTAGGCGCAGCAATCTTGAGTGCAGATATGAGCGCAATGGTAGGCCAAGTAGGTATTTCATCATTACATTTATATCAAGTTGCTACAATAGATTTAGACAATACGCTAGATTCAGCTGTAGTTGCTAAGAATACATTGTTGAAAAATACATTATCTAATATGATAACTGCAACAACAGGAGGATATATCTTAGTTTCATTTGATATCGTTACAAGCGAATTAAGTTACAAGTCTTCATTGTTGCCAGAACATCTATATTTGTCTGCAACATTAGAGAATTCTAATTCACTAGATAATGTTAAGATTGAATACAACAATATGTCTCAAAGAGAAATTGATGTATTAAAGGCATTAGCCGGAACAAGTGGTGATTCATTTGATACAGC
>CAMNMY010000079.1 GCA_946545105.1 uncultured Clostridia bacterium | reverse complement strand
TATCTAATTTTACGTACAGGTCACTGGTGCCCAGAATGCTGTCAACCAGCTCCATGGAACTATGATGAACTTGCAAAACACATTCCATTCTATGCACAGCTTTGGTACGATACACATACTAAGGATGAACATAATTTCTATAGCAAAGATTGCTACAAAGATATTATCGCTGATCCAAAGAAGTAATCGTAATGATAAATACAAAATTGGCTGCCGGATTCGGCAGCCAATATTTTTTTATATATATTTAAATATTTATTAACCTTTAAATAACGCGTATCTTAAAATCGCAACAACGCTCTTTCCATCCTTAATCTCACCGCTCTTTACCATTTCAAGCGCTCTGTCAAATGGAATCTTTTTAATGTTTAGATATTCGTCATCATCCCACTTTGTATCGCCAAATGTTAGCCCAGTTGCAACAAATATATATAAAGGTTCATTTGTATACCCTGGAGTTGGATACACTAATGCCATTTGCTTAATCTCTTTACACTCAGCCCCTATTTCCTCTTTTAATTCACGAATTGCACACACCTTTGCATCTTCGCCCTTCTCTAGTTTTCCTGCTGGAATTTCAAGCAATAATTGCTTGTAGGCATATCTATATTGCTCAACCATATAAATATTATTGTCATCATCAACAGCTAGCACACTTGCTCCACCATGATGATTTACATATTCTCTATACGCAACCTTGCCGCCAGGGGTTAATATTTCGTCGTTATATAATTGTAGAATCTTTCCATCGTAGATAAGATTCTTTTTTGTAGTCTTTTCTTCTTGATCCATTTTTCCTCCAAAAAATTGGGACGCCTAAGCGTCCCTAATTTATTAGCTGTTGCTATTATATGATTTAATCAATTCGTCATATACCTTATCAACTTTTGTTATTGATGCACTCTTTTCTGAAGTGTTTAGATATAATGCGATTTGACTTGCAGAATATTCGTTAGAGAATATTGATGTTACGATTGCGTCGTCTAGATTTGCCTTCAACGTCTTGTATTCACATTCAACATTTTGAAGTTTCCATTCTCTTGTATAATATGTATACTTAGATGGATTGAATGTTTCTGCTGTAACATCAGCTCTTTCAAATCCTGTCACCTTCCATAGATAATACTTAGCATTTTCATCAAATGTAGCATCTGCAGCTACTGCTGTATAGTCATAATCATAATCGATTGTTGTAGCTCTATCATAGATAGCATCTAATGTGTATGCATATCCCTTTTCATCAGCAGCAACAACGTTACCTTTATCATCAATCTTGTTAACCACATCGTTAACGAAGTTAGATTGACCATACTTTTCTGTTACCATAACGATATGAATACCATAGTCGTTTACGATAAATGAAATTGTATTTCCAGCTTCTGTCTTAACTGTATAAACATTTGCCTTTAATTCATCTGACTTAGTTTGAGAAATCTCATTTAGTTCAACATAAACCTTTGCTTCTTTGTTTTCAACTTTATATTGTTCAGAACCTGTTGTGTAATCAACTGATTTGATTTCTGGAGTAACAGCTTCGTATGTGCTAGATGTATAAGCTCCAATATCTTGCTTAGCAAGTTTTCTTGCTAATACTGTATATTCTGCAACATAAGATGTATCTTCACCTTCTGGAGTAATTGTATAAGCTTCTGATGAGAACATACCGCTATCATCATTTACTAAATACATCCATTGTGTAAATGCTTCAACCTTAGCGCTATAAGCAACTATTGCTTCAGCGATTTGCTTATCTTGTGCAGATAATGCATTGTATTCTTCTGTAGCCTTATACGCATCAACAATTTGTGCAGAGATGTTTGCAATGCTATCTGCCATTACATATAGAACAACTAGATAGTTAACATCTTTATCTGTGTAAGCAGCATCAATCTTATCTTCATCTGCATCATAGAATGCATTTGAAATATTAACCTTGATACCCTTATTATCTTTTAATAATTCATCAACGATAGTTCCTTGCTCACCTAGAGCAATAGCATCTCTTAATTCTGCAACCTTATCTGGGTTAGCTGAGTACATAGCTTTAATTGCTGTTAAAGCTGTTGATTGTTCTTCGCTAAATTTTAATAAGATACTCTTAACCCCAGCATATTCTTGAGAAGCATTAACTGGTAAGAATGTTGAACCAGAAATTGCACTGCTGTATGTAGATTCTGTTAAGTTAGATAAATTGTCGTTAATTAACTTCTTATATTTATCGTCGATTTGATCATCAGTAGCAGTCTTTGTAGCCTTTAGACCATCTTTTAAGTCATTAATAACACATGAGCTCAATGCGTCACTTAAGAACCAATCATAATCTGTGTAAGACTTGCTAATATTATCTCTTAAAGTCTTTAGTGCAGACTTCATATCTTTCTTTGTTTGAGAATCTGTTTCTGTCTTAATCTTTGCGCTGATAACATTGAAGATATCAAGTTTAGCAACGAAAGCATCAACTGATTCTTCCTTTAGAGTGTTCTTAACGAAGTCTTCTGTAATTTGACCATACTTAACGTTTCTGTATTCTGGACCATAAATGGCAGCGATGCTTGTACTTGTTAAATCCTTATCGTAAGCAGTTCTATCTTTCTCTGTGTATGTTCTAACTGTTCTTGGGTCTAATGCATCTTCATCTGTTTCTTCTTCCTCTTCATCATCAGCCTTCTTTACTAAACCAGAAAGGATTGATTCATATGAAGATAAGAAATCATCATTTGTTTGATCAATTGAATAAACCAATTCAGGTAAAGAAACAAAATCTTTGTCACTTAAATCTTTAATACTCTTTGATGTATCGATGTATGCATAATCAGGATCACCTGCTTGTGCCTTTTCGTAAACATAGTACTTTGCATATAAAGACAACAAAGCACTCTTTGTTAATGTGTTGTAGAAATATTCAACTATTTCTTCAATTGTCATATTGTAATTTTGTTGGTAAGATGCACCATAAGAATTTACATATGATTTTAATTGCCCTTTGTAAATATCTTTAGAAAGATCGCCATACTTAACAGTAGCAATTACCTCTTTGTAATCTCTTTCCTCGTCTACTTCGAAAATGCCTGTAGAACAAGAAATACAAGTAAATACTAACGCTGTCAACATTGCGATAATTAATACTAAAGCGATTAGCCTTTTTTTCATTTATGAGCTCCTTTTGGACTATAATATTATAATTTTTACTTAATTATTATACATAAAGCGAAATTAAATGTAAATAATAATTTATAGAGATGCTTCATTTAAAAACTCTATCAACATCATAAGTTTTTCAACGTTTGAATTTGTCTTAAAATTAAACTTAACTTTTGGTCTTACATCATTTAACAAAGTAGCGTTATACTTTTTATTGAAAATCGCTCCCATGATTTTCTCACTCTTTGTGAAATCTGCATCCACAAAAGTAATTTCACATGTCAAATTGTTTATAACAATATGTTCTATGAACATATCTTGTGCCAAATTCTTAGCTAAAGATATATTCATTAAATTTACAAGTGGAGTTGGTACATCTCCAAAACTTTCTTTCAACTTCTTAGATAATTTTTCGACATCAGATTGAACATTAATATCCAAAATGTCTCTTAAAATTTTCATTCTTGAGTTTTCATCATTTACATAATCTGGAGATAGATATGCATCGATAAGAGCATCAACTTGACAAACAACATTTGAATGCTTAACCCCTCTTATATCATCAACAGCTTCTTGTAACAATTTGCAATACATGTCATAACCAACTTTTTCAATATGCCCGTGTTGTTCTTTTCCTAAGATGTTTCCTGCGCCTCGAATTTCCAAATCTCGCATCGCAATTTTAAATCCTGAACCAAGTTCAGTATAATCCATAATCGCATTCAATCTCTTTAATGCTTGATCAGTCAAAATCTTATTATGATTTACCGTAAAATATGCATACGCAACTTTGTTTGAACGGCCTACTCTACCACGCAATTGATACAACTGTGACAAGCCCAATTTATCTGCGTTACACACTATTAGTGTGTTAGCATCTTTTATGTCGATTCCATTTTCAATTATTGTTGTGCAAACTAATACGTTAAATTCTTTAGCGTAGAATTTGGCCATAACATCTTCTAAATCTTCTGGCTTCATTTGCCCATGTGCAACTACAACCTTTGCTTCTGGCACAATATCTTGAATATCGGCGGCAAATCTATCTATTGAATCAACTTCGTTGTAAAGAATGAATACTTGTCCATCTCTTGCCAATTCTCTTTTTACTGCGTCTTCAATAAGAGCATCAGTAAGTTCGGTGACTGACGTTTGTATTGGAATTCTATCAACTGGTGGAGTTTCTAAAACAGAAATATCTCTCACGCCTATCAATGACATATTTAATGTTCTTGGAATTGGTGTTGCAGATAGTGTTAACACATTTAGATTGCTCTTTAAAACTTTTAGTTTTTCTTTGTGCTGAACTCCAAATCTTTGTTCTTCATCCAAAACCAATAATCCCAAATCTTTAAATTGAACATCCTTAGATAATAATCTATGTGTTGCTACAACAACTTGCGATTCGCCATTTTTGATTCTTTCAAGCGATTGATCTATTTCCTTTTTAGATTTCAATCTAGATATTAATTCTACATTTACACCATATGGAGCAAATCTTGCTTTAGCCGTATTGTAGTGTTGTTGAGCTAAAACTGTTGTTGGAACCAATATCGCAGCTTGTTTGTTAGACAATATCGTTTTAAATATCGCACGCAAAGCAACTTCTGTTTTCCCATATCCAACGTCACCGCATAATAATCTATCCATTATCACGCCCTTTTCCATATCTTGCTTAATATCTTTTATAGCTTCTTCTTGATCCGCTGTTGGTGTATATTCAAATCCATTTTCAAAATCTAACATTAATTCATCATCTTCTGGATATTTAAAGCCTTGTCTATTCAATCTCTTTGCATATAAATCTACAAGATCTATTGCCATTTTTTGAAGAGACTTTTTAACGTTTTCTTTTAACTTTGCAAAATCGTGACTTCCTAAAGTGCTTAACTTTGGAACAGAATCTGAGCCAGAATATCTACTCAATCTATTAAATTGCGATGTTGGTACATATAAAAGCCCACCGTTATTATATTCAACTAAGATATAATCTTGTTCAACACCTGCGGCTTTCATTCTCTTTAGGCCTAAGCATTTACCAATGCCATGGAAT
>CAMNMY010000078.1 GCA_946545105.1 uncultured Clostridia bacterium | reverse complement strand
GACCTTCAGCGAAAATGGTATCAAAAGCAAGCGAAGATTTACCTGAACCTGAAAGCCCAGTCATTACAACCAATTTATCTTTAGGAATATCCAAAGATATATTTTTTAAATTATTTACTCTTGCGCCTCTGATTCTTATTTCGTTTATCATTTTGTTTCCTTTAACAATTCTTTCAACTTGCTTATCTCATCTCTATAGTGAATAGCCATTTCAAAATCTAGATTTGCTGCCGCAAGTTTCATAGAAGATTTTAATCTATCTAATTCTCTTTGTATATCTTTTTTACTCAACTTAGATGCATCGGATGTATCTTTCTTAGAAATCTCAAGTGTATTTTTAATACCCTTAATGATAGTCTTTGGAATTATTCCGTGTTCTTTATTGTATGCCATTTGAAGTGCTCTTCTTCTTGCTGTTTCATCAATAGCCCTCTTCATAGAATCCGTAATTACATCAGCATACATAATAACCTTGGCTTCTGCATTTCTTGCAGCACGACCAATTGTTTGAATAAGTGCTGTATCAGATCTTAAGAAGCCTTCTTTATCTGCATCCAATATTGCAACCAAAGTAACCTCTGGCATATCTAATCCTTCACGAAGAAGATTGATACCAACTAAGATATCAAAGTCTCCCCTTCTTAATCCATTTACAAGTTCAACTCTCTCAAGCGTATCTACATCTGAGTGCATATATTTAACTTTGTAGTGTTGTTCTTTTAGATAATCCGTTAAATCTTCTGCCATTACCTTAGTTAGGGTTGTTACAAGTACTCTTCCTTTCTTTTCTAATTGTTCATTGATGTTTGCCATCAAATCATCAATTTGTCCTTCAATCTTATGAACTTCAACTTCTGGGTCTAAAAGACCTGTAGGACGTAATACTTGCTCAACAACTTGGCCAGCTTCTTTTAGTTCTTGTGGGCCTGGAGTTGCAGATACACAAATCATTTGATGTACTCTTTCATCAAACTCTTCATATTTAAGCGGACGATTATCATAAGCTGATGGTAATCTAAATCCGTAATTTACAAGATTAGTCTTTCTAGATAAATCGCCTCTATACATTGCGTGTATTTGAGGAAGTGTCATATGAGATTCATCAATAAGCACCAAAAAGTCTTTAGGGAAGAAATCCATCAATGTATAAGGAGCTTGTCCAACTTCTCTTCCATCGAAATATCTTGAATAATTTTCAATGCCTGAACAATATCCCATTTCTCTTATCATCTCTATATCGTAAGATGTTCTTTCTTTAATTCTTTGTGCTTCGATAAGCTTATCTTCTTTTTTGAATTCTTCAACTTGAATTAGCATATCTTCATATATTCTATTTAATGCTTCTTCACGCTTAGATTTCTCAACAACATAATGAGATGCTGGGAATATATTTACATGTTTTAGAGATTGAATTGTCTTTCCAGTTACTATTTCAAATTCTTTAATTGCTTCTATCTCATCGCCAAAAAACTCAACCCGTATTCCCTTTTTGTCTTCTTGAACGGGATAAATCTCAACGATATCTCCATTAACTCTAAAGGTTGCTCTTTCAAAAGCCATATCAGAACGAACGTATTGAAGTTCAACTAATTTATCTAATAATTCATCTCTATCCAATGTCTCACCTTCACGTAAAGATATAGCCATAGAGAAATATTCCATAGGTGCACCAAGACCATAGATGCAAGAAACTGAAGCAACTACAATTACATCTCTTGATTCACAAAGCGCTGATGTAGCTGAGTTTCTCAATCTATCTATTTCATCATTGATGTTTAGGTCTTTTTCAATATAGGTATCAGTTGAAGGAATATATGCTTCTGGTTGATAGTAATCGTAATATGATACAAAATATTCAACCTTATTGTTTGGGAAGAATTCTCTAAATTCGTTACATAATTGTGCAGCTAATGTTTTGTTGTGGGCAATAACCAAAGTAGGACGTTGCGCCTTCTTGATGATGTTTGCCATAGTAAATGTTTTACCAGAACCTGTTACGCCCTTTAATACTTGCGTTCTAAGACCGTCATTAAGGCCGTCAACCAATTTGTCAATTGCTTGCTCTTGATCTCCACATGGTTTAAAACTTGAAACTAATTCAAACATTTTATTAAGAGAATAATGCTGCTAATATTCTAGATAAAATAAATGATGCAATAACACCAGAAACTGTTAGAATGATTTTCATTTTAATTTGTCTTTGCTCTGCTGCTATTTGTCTTGAAAAATCATAACCTGCTTGTTGTAGTGTTATGCAATAATATTTATCTCCATGCTTTTCTGTCTCTATCATTTCGAAGTATCCTTCGTTTGCTAGAGACTTCATTGCTGGGTCTAAATCTTCTTGAGAAAATTCCATTGAGTATGGGATATCTTTTAGTAATTCTAAATAGCTAACCAAACAAACACCATCTTTTTTGATGGCTTTGTTATAAACAATTTTCATTAGCGCTTTAGACTTTTTTGTCATCTTATACCCCAACTACCTTTAATATTACCATTATACCACAAACGATAGCTCCACCCAAAACGCCACCAAGTAGACCATATAGAAAAGCCGTCAATTTAAAACCTAAGGTTTTCTTTTTCTTTGTATACTTTTCTAATTGCGGTGCTGATTGTGGAATAACAATAACGGAATTACCATTATCGTCTGTTTTAACCAATGGAGTGGCAGTTTTTTCTGCCTTCTCCATTGCTTCATAGTCGTGCTTGATTAAAAGTGCTTTGTCAGTAATTGCAAAGCAAACTTCATCATCATCTTTATATTTTTGATTAACACATTGATTTAAACGAACTTCTTCAAAAAGTTCCTTTATTTCATTTATATCGGCATCTTCACTATAGCATTTTGCAACTTCATCCCAAGAATATATAACATACTCTTTAGAACCAATATTTGCGCAAAGACCCATAGTTAATTTTGTCGCTTTTTCTGTTAACATATTAATCTTCTACTCTAATTACGTTTTCTACCTTGATGATGTTGTTTAAACCAGCGATTTCTTCAACAGCTGCATTCATTGCCTTTTCCTTTGTCTTTCTTGTTACAAAGATAATAGGAATGATGTCTGACTTCTTATCTTGTCTAATTTGAGATACAGAAATGTTGTATTTCTTTAGAACTGTTGTGATATCAGCTAAAACACCTGGAACATCATGAACTGTCATTCTTACATAATATGAGCTTTCAAAATCGTCTATGATATCTTCTTTTGTCATTTCATTGAACATTTCTGAATATCTTGCATGCTCAACTTGTCTTGCGCAATATACGATATCTGAAACGATAGCACTTCCTGTTGGAAGATCACCTGCTCCTCTACCATAAATCATAATATCGCCAACAGCATCACCAACTACAAATACTGCGTTGAATGATCCAGATACTGAAGATAGTGGGTGTTCTTTTGGTAAGAATACTGGATGAACTCTTGCTTCAATCTTACCGTTTCTTTGCTTAGCAATAGCTAATAGTTTAACGATGTATCCTAATTCTTTACCGATAGCAATATCTTCTGCTGTAATCTTTGTAATACCCTCTCTGAATACTAAATCAACTGGCAATCTCTTGTTGAATGCAAGTGAAGATAGAATAGATAGTTTGTATGAAGAATCGTATCCTTCTACGTCTGCTACTGGGTTAGCTTCAGCATAACCTAGTGCTTGAGCATCCTTTAAAACTGCTTGGTAATCAGCATTCTCTTGAGTCATTCTAGTTAAAATATAGTTTGTTGTACCATTGATGATGGCTTTAATTTCTAAAATGTTGTTAGCTTGCATAGCAGTAGTCATTGTTCTAATGATTGGCATACCGCCACCTGTTGTTGCTTCATAATAAAGACCAGCGCCTGTCTTTTGTGCTGCTCTTTCTAGATCTGGCCATGACTTAGCAAACATTTCCTTGTTTGAAGTAACAATGCTCTTTCCTGCTTCTAGTGCCTTTATTAAGAATGTCTTAGCTGGCTCAAGTCCACCCATACATTCAACTACAATATCTACATTTGGATTTTGACAAATGTCATCAATTGATTTTGCTAGTATATCTAAGCTTAATCCAAGTGCTGTAACTCTTTCTGGACGCAAATCTAATACAGCTGCAATTTCAATATCTACGCCATATTCTTCTTTGATTGTTTCTCTTCTTGACATTAAGATTTTGCAAGTTCCGCCACCTACAACACCTAAACCTAAAACTGCTACGCCTACTTTCTTCATTTTGTACCTCGTTTATTCTTTGTTCATATCATAGATTAATTTTAACCCTTTTAGCGTTAAATATCTATCTATTTTATAAATTTTTAAAGATTTATCTACGCCACATACCAATTCGCTTAAACCACCTGTTACTACGACCTTAGCATCTGGGAATCCTGAATCTTCTTTCATTTTGTCGATTAAGTACTTAACTAAACCTGTCATTCCGTATACAATTCCTGATTGAAGATTTGTCATCATTGTTCTTCCGATTGATGATTCTGGCTTTTGAATTTCTACGTTTGTTAACTTTGATGCATTGTTTACAAGTGCTTCAAGTGATGTCTTAATTCCAGGAGCAATAGAACCACCTAAGAATTCACCCTTGTCTGAAATCATATTAAATGTAGTTGCTGTGCCAAAGTCCACAACAATACAAGGACCACCATATAACTTGTATGCAGCTACAGAATTTACGATTCTATCTGCACCTAATTCATGTGGGTTTAAATATTTAATATTTAATCCAGTCTTAATTCCAGGGCCTACCATAAGTGGTGTCTTATGCATGTAATATTGACATGCGTGCTCTACTGTATAGTTTAAAGTTGGTTGTACAGAAGACATAATAATGCCATCAATATCTTTAAAGCCTAAACCCTTTGTTTTGAATAAAGAGTCCATAGAGATTCCAAATTCGTCAGCTGTTCTTGCTACCTTTACTGACAATCTCCATGATTGAAGCAATTTGTCTTTATCATAAACACCTAATTTGATATTTGTATTACCAACGTCGACTACTAATAACATAAGAATTATTCCCCTTGTGTATTTATTTCAATATCTTGAGTTTTTGCATCTTCAACCTTTTCAACATCTTCGATGCTTTCTAATATTTCTTTTTTGTTTATAGCTTTACCATCTGATACCAAATGAGCCTTCTTTAGCGCAAATACAATTGGTGGTGTAATTACTGCAAATGCAATAAATTCAATTACAAAATTGATTG
>CAMNMY010000077.1 GCA_946545105.1 uncultured Clostridia bacterium | reverse complement strand
AAATTCAATGCAGCTAATGGAACTTCAGTTAAAATTGATGGATATGAATCAGGCAACTGGAGATGGAAGGGTTCATCAAACAATCCATCAAGAAATGAAGAATATATTAAGGCAATCCAAGCTAAACCTTTCTATCAATCTTTAGATTATATTTCAATGCACTCATATTCAAATCCATATGAAAGATCAGATAGAGAAGATTTCATGAAGAAATCTAAGGATTACAATGTACAAGTTGGTATTTCTGAATACTGTCAAATGACAGCAGGTGTTGATTTAAACGAATTTGGAAACGCACAATTGTTGGCTTTAGTTATGTCATATGATATGTCTATTTTGAAATCTAATCAATGGAATTGGTGGATTGGCGTTTCAAATGAGAAAACATATAACTATGAAGATGGTTTAATCTACACAAACTGGTGGTCAGATTATAACAATGACTGGGCAGCTAACTATTATGGAGATATCCATACAGGCGAAAAAGATTCAGTTCGTGTTTCTCCAAGATACTGGGCTATGAAGCATTATTCAAACTTTGTTGACGATGGCGATGTTCATCTAGAATTAAAGTTTAAGAATAAGAAATCTAACCTTGGTATTCATTCAACACAACAAGATAATGCAAAATTGTTCTCTGCATTCAAGACATCTAGTGGCGATAAGATGCCATATTCAGATAAGATTTATAATGCATTTATGAAACCAGATGGCACAGTAGTTATTGTATATACAAACGTAGTAGAAGATGAAATGATGTGGACAATCGGAGATAAGTTCAAAACATACGAATCTTACACATCAACAAAAGATGGATATTTTGTAAAGGATGAAGGAAAGTTTAATAATACAATTACATTTAAAGGTAATTCTATTACAACAGTAGTTTTACATCCTTAATATTAATATGTAACTATATTATATATATTGGCTCAGTTTTGAATAAAAATTGGGCCAATAATTTTTTTTTAAATTTTTTTTGAAAAACTATTGACAATATATAAATTGTATCTTATAATCATATCAACCTACTAAGTTGATAGGTTAAAGGATGCAAAACAAATGTTGAAGAATTTAATTTATGAAATCAAGAATAATTTTCGTTTAGATCGAATGTGTTTTCGATGTTGTTGCTAATGACTGCAACTTCACAAAAAAAATTAAAACACTATTGATTAAATTAAAAGGAGATTATTAAAAATGAGTACACAAAAGAAATATAAATTTGAAACATTACAATTACACGTAGGACAAGAGAACGCAGATAGCGCAACAGACGCAAGAGCAGTTCCAATATATTTAACATCATCATATGTTTTCCATAATTCAAAGCATGCTGCAGATAGATTCGCATTAAGAGATGCAGGAAACATTTATGGTAGATTAACAAACCCAACACAAGACGTTTTAGAACAAAGAATCGCTGCATTAGAAGGTGGTGTAGCAGCTTTAGCAGTAGCTTCAGGTGCTGCAGCTATTACATATGCAGTATTAGCATTAGCTGGTGCAGGTGATCATATTGTTTCACTAAACAACATTTATGGTGGTACATATAACTTATTTGAACACACATTAAAGGATTTTGGTATTAATACAACTTTCGTAAAGAATGGAAATCTAAATGATATCGAAAATGCAATTCAAGATAATACAAAATTAGTATTTATTGAAACATTAGGTAACCCAAGATCAGAAGTAGTAGATATTGAGGCTATTGCAAATATCGCTCATAAGCACAATATCCCACTTGTAATTGATAATACATTTGGTACACCATATCTTGTAAGACCAATTGAATACGGTGCAGATATCGTTGTTCACTCAGCTACTAAGTTCTTAATTGGACATGGTACAGGTTTAGGCGGTGTTATCGTAGATAGCGGTAAGTTTGATTGGAAGAAATCTGGCAAGTTCTCAAAGCTTGTTGATCCAAACCCATCATACCACGGAGTATCATTCTATGATGCAGTAGGTCCAGCTGCCTATGTTACATACATTAGAGCAATTCTTCTAAGAGATACAGGTGCTGCAATTTCTCCAGTTAACGCATTCATCGCATTACAAGGAATTGAAACACTATCTTTAAGAGTTGAAAGACATGTAGAAAACGCATTAAAGGTTGTTAAATTCTTAAATGCACATCCACAAGTAGAGAAGGTAAATCATCCATCAGTAGCCGTAGATCCAAAAGAAAAGGCTTTATATGATAAATACTTACCAAATGGTGGTGGTTCAATCTTTACATTTGAAATTAAGGGATCACAAGAAAAAGCTTTAGCTTTTATAGATAATTTAAAGATCTTCTCATTACTTGCAAACGTAGCAGATGTTAAGTCATTAGTAATTCACCCAGCAACAACAACTCACTCTCAATTAACAGATGCAGAGTTAGAAGAAGCAGGTATTTATAAGAATACAATCAGATTATCTATCGGTACAGAGCACATTGATGATATTATTTCTGATTTATCAGATGCATTTGATGCAGTAAAAGATATAAAATAAGATACGGAGGAAATGAAAAATGGCAAAAATATATACATCAGCAGATCAATTAATCGGAAGAACTCCATTATTGGAATTAACAAATATAGAAAAAGAACTAAACTTAAAGGCTAAACTTTTAGCAAAGCTTGAATATTTCAACCCAGCTGGCTCAGTTAAAGATAGAGTAGCAAAGTCTATTTTAGATGATGCTGAAGCATCAGGTAGATTAAAGAAGGGTGGCACAATCATCGAGCCAACATCTGGAAACACTGGAATTGGACTTGCATCAGTTGCTGCAGCTAGAGGATATAAACTAGTTATCGTTATGCCAGAAACAATGTCAGTTGAAAGAAGACAATTAATCAAAGCATATGGTGCAGAACTAGTTTTATCTGAAGGTGCAAAGGGAATGAAGGGAGCTATTGCTAAGGCTGAAGAATTGGCTCAACAAATCGAAGGATCAATTATTGCTGGTCAATTTGTAAACCCAGCAAATCCTAAGGCTCATAGAGAGCATACTGGCCCAGAAATCTATGAAGACACAGACGGTAGCGTAGATATCTTCGTAGCAGGTGTAGGAACAGGTGGTACAGTTACTGGTGTAGGTGAATACCTAAAATCAAAGAAGCCATCAGTTAAAGTTGTAGCAGTTGAACCACAAACATCAGCAGTTTTATCTACAGGTGTAGCTGGACCACATAAGATTCAAGGTATTGGTGCAGGATTCGTTCCAGAAGTATTAAATACAAAAATCTATGATGAAATCATCCCAGTTTCAAACGAAGATGCTTTCGAATATGGTAAATTAGTTGGAAAGAAAGAGGGCGTTTTAGTAGGTATTTCTTCAGGAGCTGCTCTAAGAGCTGCAGTTGAAGTAGCTAAGAGAGAAGAAAACGCAGGTAAGACAATCGTAGTTTTATTACCAGATACAGGTGATAGATATTTATCTACTCCATTATTCCAAGACTAATTTGACTACAAAAATTAATAAATGATATAATTGACTTGCCTACCAATATGGTGGGCAAGTTGTATTTAAGAGGATATTATGAAAATTTCAACAAGAGGCAGATACGCATTAAGAGTTATGATTGATTTGGCAGAGAACTATAGTGGTTCATATATTCCACTAAAGGAGATAGCTGAGCGCCAAGAAATCTCTCAAAAATATCTAGAAGGAATTATGACTGATCTTTCAAAGAAGCATTTAGTTGATGCGCTTCATGGAAAGGGCGGTGGCTATAAACTTGCAAAAGAACCACAAGATTACACAGTTAAAGAAATCCTTTTAACTACTGAAGTATCTTTAGAGCCTATTGCTTGTTTGGAAGAAGGAGCTCCTCCATGTCCAAGAGCTGCGCAATGTAAAACACTAAAGATGTGGAAAGGCTTTTCAAAATTAGTTAACGATTATTTTGAGGGTATAACCCTTTTAGATTTAATTAACGAGCATATTGAGAATAATTACATTATTTAATACATAATCCAAATCTTGTCTTTAATTTGTTTAAAAATCGTTGTAAAATATAGGAAATAGCGAACTTTTTTGAAAAAGAAACCAATAGTTGCGTAAATTCAAACCAAAGATGGTGGTGCGCAACCAGCCTGACTTGTTAAAGTAAAGGTGACAAAAGCAAGGAGGTGCGCAATATGAATATAGAGATTGCAAACAGATTACAAAAATTAAGAAAAGAAAATGGATATTCTCAAGAAGAATTAGCAGATAAATTAGGAATATCTAGACAAGCTGTATCAAAATGGGAAAGAGCAGAGTCTTCTCCAGATACAGATAATTTAATTGTATTGGCTAGATTATATAATATTTCTTTAGATGAATTATTAAATGATTCAGAATCAGATGAAGAAATTAGAGATAGAGTTATAGATAGAGGACAAGAAGAAAAGAAAGATTCATCTTCTATGGTATTTACTGATGATGAAGGACAAACTCTAAAAATCGAGAATGGCCATATGCATTGTTATAACAAAGATGGTTCAGAGCACAAAGTAGACAAAAAGCAAATGATCTTTGTAAGTACGATGGACGGAGTTGTAGCTTTGCTAACCCTAATTGGGTTCTTAGTTTGGGGAATGTGTTTTGATGGATGGGAAATCTGTTGGACTCTATGGGTATTGATGCCAGCTGTTATGAGTATTTTCCAAGTAATCGCTAAAAAACAATTAACACAATTTGTTTGGCCATGCTTAGTTACATTCATTTATCTATTTATAGGAATGAAATATGGCTTATGGCATCCATATTGGTTCTTGTTCATAACAATTCCAATCTACTATATAATCACAGATCCTATCGATAAATATGTTTTAAAAACAAAAGAAGAAGATAAAGACGAAGATTAATTAAGATTAAATGGCCCAACTGAATGTTGGGTCATTTTTTTGCATGTTGCAATTTTGTTGCGCGCCCAATTATATTATTTAAGAGTAAATAAATCATTAAGGGGGATTTATATGAAAACTAGGGCAAAAAGTACATTAGTTACAGCGCTATTGCTTATAGTGTTTGTACTTTTAGGCATTGTGGTAATTTCATTTTCTTATACAATAGAATCTAAAAATGTAGCGTATGCAGATACAACAGATGTTGCAACCGCTGCTGACTTTACTACTGCAATAGGAAATGGAGGGTCCATAAGATTGACAAGTGATTTTACGTATCCTCAAAGCGAGCGCATCATGTTTAGCAAAGATATGACATT
>CAMNMY010000076.1 GCA_946545105.1 uncultured Clostridia bacterium | reverse complement strand
CATTAAATAATATGTATGGCCAGCTTCATCATTGAATAAAATTGTGATGTTTGCTGTCATTGTTAATTCGTCAGACTTTGCTTCTTCAATAGCATCTTTTGCAATTGGCTTATATGCTACAACTGTTGTAGAAGATACATCAACAACACCTTTTTCTAATCCTAATGGATAAATTGTAGATAATGCCTTGTTTGCAAATTTAACTTCTTTTTCATCGTTGAATGCTTCTTCTGTTAATGCATAACCAACAGTTGATACCTTAGCATCTGCATCCTTACAAGTCTTTGTATAGTAGATAACACCATCTTTATAGTTGATAATATCTAATGTGAATAAAGTTGATGGGTTTGTCTTATAATCACCCTCGCCTTTATAGTAAGCACTTTCAGCAATAATAATCTTGTTTGCTCCGTTTGCTTCAACAACTCCTAAGTTGTTGCCTAAAACATATTCGTTATCTGAAGCCTTTGTATAGAACATGCTTAATGCATCTTCTGATACAAATAAATCTGTATACTTTTCAACTACTACTGTATCTTTGAATTTCTTACCTGTTAAATCTACATAATGGATATTTGAATCGATTGTGTATAGTAAACCAGTCTTTGAGAAGATATAGTTTGTTGTTAAATCTGCAACTATAGCGATAGATTGAGTTTTTGTACCATCTGTTGTTGTTCTTAAGAATTCTAAAGAATTAATTAGGTTACCCTTGTTATCTGTTTGTTGGCTTCTAGCTACATAGTAAATCCATTCGCCATAAACATAAATACCTGCATTTGTTGTATCTGTATAATACATCTTTGGAACAACGATTCCTAAGCATTCAAGTGTGCCATCATCATTAATCTTGCTCTTCATAATAGCGCCATTAGTTCCGTTAGCACCCCATTCGTTTTGATCTTTTGTTAAAGATGCATCATCAGCGACATTGTTTACGAAATACAAATATTTTCCTTGTTTTACAGCAAGAGTTCCGTTACCAACAGCTTCTTCTTGAGAATATTCTGTTGAACCAACTGGACCCCACTTATATTTATTACATGCTGTTAAAGCTAATAGCATAACTACTATTAACGCAACTATAACAACACCTCTTAATACCTTTTTCATATATATGCTCCTATGTCGTCTAATAAAATATACAAAAATATTATAATTTAATGCGCATTATAATGCAAGAATTATTTACTCGCGCCTATTATGAGTTAATTGTAAAAGTAAATTCCAGTATATAGTGGAAGTTTGCGAAAATTTGTAAAAGTAAATTCCAGTTGGTAAAATATGCCTACTAACAAAAAGGAGGATTTTGCTTATGCAAAACAAAAACAAACATCTAACATTTGAAGACCGCGTAATGTTAGAAGATCTATTAAATCGCGGCGTAACAACTTTTACTACCATGGCAAAAGTCTTGCATAAAGACCCGTCCACTCTTTCTAAAGAAGTTAGAAAACATCAGTTCTTTCCTCAAAACAGAAATAGCGGAGCTTTCAAAACCTGTGTTAAAAGGCAAAATTGCACTAAACAACATGTTTGTAAGGTATGCAAATTAAAAGACACTTCTCGCCTTTGTTCTCATTGTTCTTTCTGCGAAGATAATTGCAACGACTACGATGAGATTTGTCCTAAACGCAAGAAGGCACCTTATGTTTGTAATGGTTGCAAGAAAGTAGTAAATTGCAGCTTTAATCGCGCTCTATACAAAGCTAATAAAGCTCAAGACGAATATAAATCTACTCTAACAGAATCAAGAGCTCTTACGGCATTAAATAAGCCTAGTACTTATACAATCGATGAAATAGTTTCTCCAGCCCTAAAAATGGGCCAATCTATTCATCATATTTACGAAGCAAACAAAGATGAAATTAACGTCTCAGAAAGAACGCTATACAACATGGCTCATCAAGAAATACTGAGTGTTTCTTTGTGCGATTTACCAAGAACGGTTCAAAGACGTATTCCAAAGGAATACAAATACAAAAATCCTAAAGATAAAGCAATACTAGAAGGAAGAACCTACATAGACTTCATCAACTACCACCTCGATGGAGATTATGAGGTTCTTCAAAGTGATACAGTTATTGGAAATCCTTCGGGAAAAGCCTTATTAACATTAGAATTTGTAACCTCAAAATTATTATTAGCTTTCTTAATGAAAGATAAAACCATTAAATCCGTATCGCTTGTATTTTACCACATTAGATCTATATTAAGCGACTTGGGAATATCTCAAAAAGACTTAATGCCTATTATTCTTACAGATAACGGCTCAGAGTTTAATAATCCTCTAGTCATGGAATGCGATTCCAACGGAGAGGTGTTATCTAAAGTCTTTTACTGTAATCCTAATGCTCCTTTCCAAAAAGGCAATCTAGAAAACAACCATACTAATTTAAGACGTATATTACCGAAAGGTACTTCTTTCGACAATCTAACACAAGAGCAAATTAACGTTGCTGTTTCGCATGTTAATAGCCTTATTAGAAAGTCTTGTATGAATATGTCATCTTATGACCTTTTCTGTAAATTACATAAAGATGGCAAACGCATCTTGGATGCTTTTGGCATAAGAAAAATTGATCCTAAGAATGTTACGCTAAAACCTGGCATTCTAAAGCGTAACTAATATACAAATTCCTTACTGGAACTTACTTTTGCAAACTTGGAGGTTTGCTTAATCTTTCACGCAATTTTTCACTTTTATTTGCTTAAATAAGATATTTTTCTATCTCTTTGAACAAGAATTTAGCCCGACTGGAACTTAACTCCCGGCCAGGCTATATATACTGGAATTTACTTTTACAATTAACCTTATTCATATTTATCCATATAGCAAAAAGAAAGGACCACCATAAAAGTGATCCTGAGCTTAACCCCAAAAGTTGGACTAAGAATAAAACTTAGAAAAACTGGAGGGGTGTTTTTATGCACATTACAAAAACAACAAAATTAAAAGTTATTGAATTGCATCAAGAAGGCTATTCAATACACAAGATTTCAAGAGAACTTAGTATAACAAGATCTAAAGCTTCATTAATCATTAACAATTATGCTATCTATGGCGAGGATTCATTAAAACGTAATTTAAAAAATCGCAAATATACCGCAGAAGAAAAACTACAGATAATAAATGAGTATTTAGCTGGGTCAACAATGTCATCTTTAGCTTTAAAGTATGGTATACCAAGTGGGATTGGTTTAATTTCTACATGGGTTAAAAAATATTTAGAATTTGGGTATAATGGTATTAACGTTAGACAAGGAAGGCCTCGTTCAATTATGAATGAAGAAATTAAACCACAAGAAACTCAAAAATTAACTGTAGATGAAAAGAAAAGATTAAAGGCTTTAGAACAAGAAAATCTACAATTAAAAGCTGAGATTGCGTACTTAAAAAAATTAGAGGCCTTAGTTCATTCGAGACCAGATCAGCCAAAGAAGACAAAATAAAAGCTGTATATGAATTAAGGCAAGAATTCCCACTGGTCTTGCTATTAAGAATTTCAAAGATTCCAAAATCAAGTTATTTCTACGAAATAAATACTTATTCACGTGGAGATAAAGACGCAGAAATAAAAGCTTTAATTGCAGAAATATTCGATCACCATAAACAAAGATATGGTTACCCAAGAATTACACTAGAATTACGTAATAGAGGCCTTAATATAAACCATAAGAAAGTTCAACGCCTCATGAATGTTCTAAATATTAAAGCTAGACAACCAAAAGCCAAATATAATTCCTTTAAAGGCGAAGTTGGCAAAAAATGCTCAAATGCTCTGCTTGAAACAGTGGTAGATGAAATCAACCATACAACAAAACAAGTAAGACATTTTGAAACAACAAAGCCAAATGAGATTTGGTCTACAGATATTACAGAATTTCATATTCCTGAAGGAAAATTGTATTGTTCCCCAATCTTAGATTTTAACCAAAGAGATGTTGTTGCGTTTAACTTATCTGAACATCCTAATTATGCTCAAATTACAGATATGCTAGATAAAGCATTTGCTGCACATCCCAACCTAAATGGTTTAATATTCCATAGTGATCAAGGTTGGCAATATAGAATGGAAGATTATCAGGATAGATTGAAAGAAAAAGGCATTATTCAAAGTATGTCTAGAAAAGGAAATTGCTTAGACAACTCTCCTATGGAAAACTTCTTCGGAATAATGAAAAACGAAATGTTCTATGGGCATGAGTATGAATTCGGTAGCATTGAAAACCTAAAGAAAGCAATCATTGAATATATAGATTATTACAATAATGAACGTATTGTTACTAGATTAAAGGGACTATCGCCTATTCAGTATAGACAACAGTCCCTTGAACATTTATAATGAAATTGCTTAAGTCCAACTTTTGGGGTTAAGCTCAAAACGCCAAAATCAGATGGATTATCATTTAATGTTCCATCTAGATTAATAAATGGCTCTGGAACCATAATTGTCGCTCCGTGCCCATCCAAAGACACATCTTGAGACTCACTGTAAATAGGATATTCAACTATAATTGTTGTTTTATCATTTGCATCTTCTAATACATTTTGTAATTCTTCTAAATCTGATACTGTTATAGTCTCTGCATAAGAAATCTGCTTTGCATTACTATCAAATGTATTAGAAACAATAACTACGCCTATCAATAAAAATGCTATTAAAAGACAAGATAATATGATTGTCCATAATTTGCTTGAATTTAGTTTATAATGCCTTATCATATAAATCTCCTAAGTTTTCCCTTACAATTAATATTATCATATAAAATGATATGCAACAAATTCGCCACAAATACATATCTATTTTGTAAAAAAATAGAAGACTTACGCCTTCCATTTTAAAAAGTAATAGGTCGCAAGGTAAATGTCCTCTAAAAAACAAATCCCTTCAACGACCTATCAAATATCAATTAGTCCAATCTAAACGTAGAAACATCATTTTGCACTTTTGCAATGAAGTCTTCTATACTCATTGAACCTAATTTACCATCTGTTCTTCTATCTACAGAAACTGTTCCTGTTTCAACTTCCTTATCTCCAACGACTACAAGATATGGGATCTTTTCATTTCTAGCTTCCATAATCTTCTTTCCTAGAGTTTCGTTTCTAACATCTGCTTCAGCTCTAATATTTAGATAAGATAATCTTCTTACTAAGTCATTACAGTAATCAGCAGCTCTATCTGTGATAGCAAGAATCTTTGCTTGAACTGGTGCGCACCATACTGGGAATGCACCTGCAAATTTTTCAATCATCAATGCTATTGTTC
>CAMNMY010000075.1 GCA_946545105.1 uncultured Clostridia bacterium | reverse complement strand
TTGCGATGGTAATAAGAAGATTACATACCAAGGCGTTGAATTAGATTTAACAGCTCCTTGGAAGAAGATGACAATGATCGAAGCTGTTAAAGAATATGTAGGCATCGACTTTGCATCATCAGATAATGTAGAAGATTTCAAGGATGCAGCGAAGAAGGCTGGCGTTGAATTTAAGGATGATACAACTTGGGGTAGATTATTATACGAAGTATATGATCAAAAAGTTGAAGAACATTTAGTTCAACCAACATTCATCTTAGATTATCCAGTAGAAGTTTCTCCACTTGCTAAGCGTAAACCATCAGATCCACGTTTAACAGAAAGATTTGAATTCTTTATGTGTGCAAGAGAAATGGGTAATGCATTCTCAGAATTAAATGACCCAATCGATCAAAAGAATAGATTCTTAGCACAAGTTAAAGAAAGAGAAAAGGGCGACGATGAAGCTCAAATGATGGATGAGGATTATGTAAATGCTCTAATGTACGGATTGCCTCCAACAGGCGGTTTGGGAATCGGTGTAGATAGATTGATTATGCTATTTACAGATCAACCAAGTATTAGAGATGTTTTATTATTCCCAACAATGAAACCAATTAAATAAAATATTAAAGCAGCTCGAAAACGGGCTGCTTTATTTGTAATCAATATGTACACACCTTTATATTCTAAAATTTTAAATCTCAATGAAAAAGCAAGATTCCACATGCCTGGTCATAGTGGAAATGATTTTTTTGAGTTTAAAGCAAACAAGTTAGACATAACAGAAATAGAAGGTATGGACAATCTATTGTCATCATCTTCAGTGATTTTGGATGCTGAAAATGAAATTGCAAGAGTATATGGGTATAAGCATTCGTTGATGGTTACTCAAGGGTCAACTATATGTATGCATATGTCTATTTATCTTGCTAAGATGTTAGGGCTTAAGATAGTTGCGCTTGGCGATATGCATTCATCTTTTTATAATGGATTAAACTTATATCAGATGGAATACGAAGCCTTTGATAGCATTGAAAAATTGGAAGATAGAATCAAAAAAAGCAATACAGATGTGGCAATTTTCACAACATCACCTAATTATTTTGGGCAAACCAAATGTTTGCAACGTATTAATGAAATAGGCGCAAAACTAGTTATTGTGGATGCTGCTCATGGTGCTCACTTTGTATATTCTAATGTATTACCTGAATATCCAAAAGCAGATATTGTCTTTTCAAGTATGCATAAAACAATGCCAGCTCAAACTGGTTCAGCTATATTAAATGTAAATTCAGATGAGTTATATAACCATCTTAAATATATTCGTTCTATTATGCATTCAACATCACCATCTTATTTATTGATGGCTTCAATGGATCTAGCTCGTGCATATATGGAAGAACAAGGCCAAGCCTTGTACGAAAGTATTAAAAATACAATAGATAAATATAACGGCAAATTTTCTAGATATACAATAGAGAAGGTTGATGATATATCTAGATTGGTTATAAATACAAATGAAGATGATGCTTTAGATATAGCGCATAAACTTCATGAGAAGGGCTTTGATGTAGAGATGGCTATAGATAACAAATTAGTATTTATAGTTACTCCATTTAATATAGACAAGGTTTCCTTGCTTGAAAAAGCAATTGATGAAATAGAACCAATTAAACTAAAAACCAAAACTTCTAAGCAAGCAGAAGTAGAATTTGAATCAATCAACGGAAGGGTGCCTTCCTATGTAGAAATTGAAGAAGCTGAAGGATATATTTCTAATGCGCAAATATGCATTTATCCTCCATCTATTCCAATAATTCAAAGAGGACAAATAATAAAGAAAGAAGATATTAATATCTTAAATGAGCATAAAGGACATTTGCTTGGTCTTGTAAACGGCAAAGTGCCTGTGTTAAAATAGGCGTGGTGAAAATATGAAAGGAAAGTTTATTACATTTGAAGGTTGTGAAGGAGTTGGCAAGTCTACGCAAGTTAGATTCTTGAAAGAGTATTTGTTGAATACAAATCAAGATTGCGTATTCCTAAGAGAACCAGGTGGTACAGATATCTCAGAAGATATTAGAAAAATTATATTAGATACAAAGAATAAGAATATGACAAATGAATGTGAAACTTTGTTATATTGTGCTGCACGTGCACAATTGATTAATGAAGTTATTCGTCCTGCATTAGAAGAAGGCAAGACGGTTATTTGTGATAGATTTATAGATTCAACATTTGCATACCAAGGAATCGCAAGAGGTTTAGGCGCAGATTATGTTGAACAATTAAACAAATTAGCTTGTAATGGTGTAGAACCAGATTTAACAATATTTTTAGATTTAAATCCAAAGGATGCTTTCGAAAGAAAGGGTGGCGCAGACAAGAATGATAGATTAGAACAAGAGAATTTTGACTTCCATCAAAAAGTATATGATGGATACAAATTAGCTGCTAAGCGTAATCCAAAAAGAATTGTTTGTATAGACGCATCTTCAGATAAGTTCACAACTCAAGCTAAGATTAAAGCATATCTAAGAGAGGGCGGATATATAAAATAATGATTGAATACGAAGATCTACTAAAGCAAACGAGAATATATACAACGCTAAAAGAAGAAGCAAAGAGAGGTTCTTTAAGTCATTGTATTATGATTATCTCAGAAGATGAGATTGCTTGTAGAAATCTTTGTAGATTAATCGCAAGAATGTTATTATGCGAAAATGATGATTGTGGTTTTTGTAAGACATGTAGAAGTGTAGAATCAGGATTGCATCCATCTCTAATTATTCCAGATTCGCTTTTGGCTCAAGGAATTAAGGACTTTATCCCAAGATGCTATACGGTTACAGAAGGGAAATTAAAAGTAGCTCTTATTGAAGATTTCCAAGAGATAGCACAACGTGAGCAAAATAGATTATTAAAATTAATTGAAGAGCCTGCAAAAGATACAGTATTTATAATGGGCGTAACAAAGATTACTTCTGTTTTAGATACTATTAGATCAAGAGCAACAAAACTTACTTTAGATCCATTTACAAATAAAGAGCTTAGAGATGCATTATCTTATAAATATGATGATTATGTTATAGATAAAGCGATCGCTTTTGCTGAAGGATCTTTAACAAAAGCAATAGGAATCATAGATAATACAAATTTCATTAGCTGTTATAATACTATGCTTAACATCTTCCATGATATGGAAAGATCAAGTGGACTTTTGGAGATAGTGTCTAGAGTACCATTAAGAACAAAAAAGACAGTTAAAGAAAAGTGTGAAATGTTAGAGCAATATCTAGATGCCTTTGAAATTGTTTTAAAACAAGTAGTAGAATATAAATCAGGTATCAATACAGATGTTGATGATACAATAAAACAAATAAGTGATAAATATAATATGGCAACATTGGTTAATGTTGAGGATTTAATTCTTGATACAAAGCAAAAAGCTGAAAACTTCTGTGATGCAGAAGGCGCTTTATATCAATTATTAATGGATATATTGGAGGTAAAATTTAAATGCCAATTATAGTAGGTGTAAAATTCGCAAATAGCGGAAAGGTATATTATTTTGGACCAAAAGGAATTGAGTTCAATGTTGGAGATGGCGTTATTGTTGAAACTGTTAGAGGACAAGAATACGCATTTATATCTCAAAAGAATACTGAAGTCCCAGAAGAGGAGATAAAAAATCCTCTAAAGGATGTTATAAGAAAAGCAGATGCTAAAGATAAGAGACAATACGAAGAAAATCAAGTTAAGAATGAAAAGGCTTTAAAGGTTTGCCAAGCTAAAGTAGATAAGCATGATTTGAAAATGAAGCTTATCAATGCTGAATATTCTTTCGATAGATCAAAGGTGTTGTTCAACTTTACTGCGGATGGAAGAGTAGACTTTAGAGAACTTGTAAAAGACTTAGCAAGTGAACTTAGAACAAGAATTGAATTAAGACAAGTATATGAAAAGGATGATGTAGTTTTACGTGGCGCAATGGGTATGTGCGGACAAGAATGTTGTTGTATTAGATGCCCAGGTGTATGTGAAAAATCTACAATCAAGATGGCAAAAAATCAAAACATCTCGCTAAATCCTACAAGTGTAAGCGGTATTTGCGGTA
The DNA here is from genome assembly GCA_946545105.1 of uncultured Clostridia bacterium. The sequence goes on along the minus strand of CAMNMY010000075.1, from coordinate 1,206 downwards.
AATTAATGTGCTGCTTAAGATTTGAAAATGAGTTCTATGCGCAAACTCTAAAGAAGCTACCAAAGGTTAACTCTCAAGTAAGAACAGACGATGGAATGGCTAAGGTTATAAATGTAGATGTACTAAGAGAGAGAATTTTTGCCCAAGTACAAATAGAAGATTCAATCGTTGAAAAGTATTATCAAATTGGCGAATTTGTTATGGGAAATCAACCTCAAGAACAAGAACAAGATTCTCAAGATGATAGCGACGAATTACCTGAGAATAAATAAATTATGTTTATTTACACAAGCAAATACTTGTGGTAATATATAAATACAAAATTTATAAAGGAGAATTAAGAAATGGCATACGTTATTGGTGATGATTGCATTAAGTGTGGATCTTGCGCTGAGCAATGTCCAGTTTCAGCTATCACAGAAGGCGATGATAAATATGTTATCGATGCAGATGCATGTTTAGATTGCGGTTCTTGCGCTGAACAATGCCCAGTTTCAGCTATCACACAAGGTTAGTTGAATAACGAGGGTCAACTTCGATAAAAAAGGAAGAGCGGTGAGCTCTTCTTTTTTTTTATATTTATCAAATATAAAATGTGTGATACAATTATCATAATAGGGAATAGACATTATGAATGACATTGAAAAACTAAATTTGGCGTTATATTCTTTGAAACAACAAATAGATTTCACGCCAAAAATCGCTATAGTAAGTGGCTCTGGTCTAGGCAAATTGGTAAATGTCCTAGACAGCAAAATCGATTTACCATATGGCAGCATTGAAGGTATGCCAAAAAGTACAGTGCCAGGACACGATGGTGCTTATGCGTTTGGGTATGCAAAAGGTGTGCCATGCGTAGTAATGAGAGGTAGAGTTCATCTTTATGAAGGTTATTCTGCACAAGATGCAGTAATGCCAATAAGATTAATGAAGATGATGGGCGCTGAAATCTTAATTATTACTAACGCATCTGGTGGTATTACTTTTAGACAACCAGGTACTGTTATGTTGATTAAAGATCAAATTGGCTCGCTTGTGGCTTCGCCGCTAAGGGGTGAGAATTTTGACTTTTTGGGACCTAGATTTCCAGATATGTCACATGCATATGATGCTGAACTATCTAAGATAGCAAAGGATGTGGCTAAAGATATGGGAATTGACTTAAAAGAGGGCGTATATATGCAATTCGGTGGCCCTCAATATGAA
>CAMNMY010000074.1 GCA_946545105.1 uncultured Clostridia bacterium | reverse complement strand
CGCTCTTTACGGCCTCTTTAGCTGCCATAAAGTTGTGGTCGAATCTTCTATTGAAACCTACTTGATATTTAATATTCTTGCCTTCTAGTGCCTTCTTAACCTTTAAGATATTTGCAGGTTCTGGATCAACTGGCTTTTCGCAGAAGATGTGCTTTCCAGCAGCAATAGCTTCTAAAGATATTGGACAGTGAGTATCTGTTGAAGAACAGATTAGAACTGCATCAATTTCTTTATCGTTTAGAATGTCTTTATAATCCTTTGTGAAGTTTTCAACTCCCAAACCCTTTGCCCACGCAATTGTATCATCATTTAAAAATGGATCTGCAATTGTTTTAACTTGTGCGCACTTTACATATTTTTGGATTGATTCAGTATGAACCTTACCAATTCTTCCTGCGCCAATAATACCAACTTTAATCATAATTTATATACCTCTTTTAAATTGTTCCATCCCATGTAGAAACGTTTACTGATTTAGATTCATGTTCATCAAACCAGTGTGTTGTTACTGTCTTTGTTTCTGTAAAGAATCTATAGCTATCCTTTCCTAAGCAGTGTAAATCGCCAAAGAATGAATCCTTGTGTCCTGTGAATGAGAATACACCAACTGGAACTGGGATACCTACGTTAATACCAACTTGACCACCATCTGTATTTCTTGCAAATTCTCTTGCAAAATATCCAGAAGATGTATAGATAACTGAACCATTTGCAAATGGGTTAGCATTCATTAAAGCTAAACCTTCTTCAAATGTCTTAACACGCTTAATACACAATACAGGTCCAAAGATTTCTCTTGTACCAACACTCATTTCTGGTGTTACGCAATCCAAGATTGTAGGTCCTACATAGAAACCGTTCTCATAACCAGGCACCTTAATGCCTCTACCATCCAAAACAAGCTTAGCGCCCTCGTCGATTCCCTTTTGAATCCAATCCTCGACTGCTTTTTTGTGTTCTGGTGCATAAACTGGTCCAAGCTTTGTTTCTTTATCATAACCAGGTCCAACCTTTAATCCTTCAGCAAGTTCCTTAATCTTAGCAACAAGCTTATCTGCAATACCTTCTTGAGCTACAACTACAGGAAGAGCCATACAACGTTGTCCTGCACATCCAAATGATGCGTTAATAATACCAGCTGCTGTTCTTTCAACTGGAGCATCATTTAAAACAAGCGCATGGTTTTTAGCTTCGCATAGACATTGAACACGCTTACCATACTTTGCAGCTGTTTCATAAATATATTTACCAACTGATGTAGATCCTACAAATGTAATACCTTTAACCTTTGGATTTCTAATTAATTCTTGAGTATCGTTTCTATCGCAAGAAACAATATTTACAACGCCATCTGGCATACCAGCTTCTCTATAAATTTCAGCCATCTTCATTGAAGTTAAAGGTGTAGCTCCTGCACACTTTAAAACGATTGTGTTACCACAAGCTACGCATACTGGTGTCATCCAACCAAATGGAATCATACCTGGGAAATTAAATGGAACAATACCAACAAACACACCCATAGACTCTCTATATGTAACTGTGTCATATCCAGATGAAGTATCCATTAAAGATTCACCCATCATAACTGAAGGCATATTTAGGGCAAGTTCTGTTCCCTCTTTTACCTTTGCAATATCGCCTGCAGCTTCAGTCCAAGACTTACCTTGTTCTTGGCAAACTGAATATGTTAGTTCATCATATTTTTCTAAGATTAAATCTCTAACTTTATAAAGAATTTGAACTCTCTTTAAAATAGGCATTCTTGACCAAGTTTGATAAGCCTTATGTGCATTATCTATAACTTGGGCAACTTCTTCTGTTGTACATCTTGGAGTTTGAGCTATTTGCTCGCCTGTATTTGGGTTATAAACCTTATAATAACTTTGTGTTTTTGATTCAACAAATTGATTGTTAGTAAAATACTTTAAAGTTTCCATAATCTCTCCTTTTATATCTTTGCTACATCTTTAATGTAGGCTCTTGCTTTCTTTGCATATTTAAATGGATTAGCAATTGCAGGGTCTTGTTCTGCTTCAACTAGCATCCATCCTTCATAGTTTGCTTCATCTAATATCTTAAAGATTGGCGCAAAATCTATGCATCCATCTCCAGGTACTGTAAATGCACCTAATCTAACACCTTGTAAGAATGATAAGTGTTCATCTTTAACCTTCTTTACAATTTCAGGTCTAATATCTTTTAAGTGAACATGCTTTATTCTTGTAGCGTACTTTTGAAGTACTGCAAGATAGTCTTCCCCACAATATGCCAAATGACCTGAATCAAATAAAAGATAAACTGAGTCTTTATCACAAAGTTCCATCATCTTATCAATCTCTTCAGCTGTTTGAACAACTGTTCCCATATGGTGGTGGTAAACAAGTGTTATGCCGTATTCTTTAGCAATTTGGCCAAGTCTAGATAGGCCATCTGCAAATCTCTTCCACTCTTCATCATTCATTACATACTTCTTTTCAAAAACTGGAGTATTCATTTGACCTTGAATTGAATAGCTTTGCTCTGAAGCCCCAATTCTTTTTGCACCTAATGCTTTTAGATATTCACATTCTGCACGAAATTCTTTTTCAACTTCTTCAAATGGTTTTGTTAAGATGAATGAAGAAAACCACTTATTGCAAATTTGAAGATTTCTATCGTCCAAATATTCTTTTAGAACCTTCGGTTCTTTTGGATATTTGTTTCCTACTTCACAACCCTTGTAGCCTGCTAAGGCCATTTCTGAGATACATTGCTCAAATGTATTCTCTGCACCTAAATCTGGCATATCATCATTTGTCCAGGCAATTGGTGCAATACCTAAATTAATTTTGTTACTATCCATAACTAACCTCTTAATATTTTCTTGCAATCTTAATCATTGCATCTTTTTCTTCTTTTGCTCTTTGTTGCTTTTTATCTCTTGGATTATCTGTACAACCAACTCTCCACCAAGCATCATAACCATGAGTCATAGATTTTGGTAAAACCTTGATATCGATTAATGTTGATTTTTCTTGTTTTAGAGAATCTTCAATAGCAGCTTTTAGTTCTTCTTCATTTCTTGCAGTGTAAGAAACTAATCCATAGCCTTTTGCTATCATGGCAAAGTCTGTAGATAAGAATTCCCCTTCTCTTATAGGCTTATCTCCATCTCTATATCTAAATTCAGTACATAGAGCATCAATACCTTGTCCCATTTGAAGATTGTTAATACATCCAAATGAACCATTATCGAACACCAAAATGTTGATCTTTTTTCTTTCTTGTACAGCAGTAACAAGCTCTGAATGTAGCATATAGAATGAACCATCGCCTAAAAATGCATAAACTTCTTTATCTTGAGCTGCCAATTTAGAACCCAAGGCTCCTGCTATTTCATAACCCATACAAGAATAGCCATATTCCATGTTGTATGAATCTTTAGCATCTGTAGTCCACATTCTTTGTAAACATCCTGGTAGTGATCCAGCTGAACCAACCAAGATAGCATCCTTTGGAATGTATTTTCTAATAATACCAATTGCTGTTGTTTGAGCAAGATTAGCTCCTGTTGCTTTTTGGAATGCTTTACAAGCATCTTTCATCATAGCTGTATTTTCTGGAACATAATTGTCATCAATCTTAATTGAAGTCAATCTATCCATTTCCTTATCCCATGCAGCTTTAACTTCTTGGATCTCGTTTGTATACGCAGACTTGTATTCAAGTTTTTCCATAATATATTCCAAACTTAGTTTGGCGTCGGCGACCACTGGGGTCGCATCCAATTTTTCTGCTTGGAATTGAGATACATTAATTGCTATAACCTTTGCATCTGGATATAGAGATTTAGAAGCTGTTGTAAAGTCTGTAAATCTTGTACCAACACCAATAATTAAATCTGCCTTCCTTGCGATCTCGTTTGCTGCAGAATTACCAGTTACTCCAAGTCCACCCAAGTTTAACTTGTGAGAAGATTTTGCAGCGCTCTTTCCGGCTTGAGTTTCACAGAATGGAATATTGTATTTTGTTGCAAACTTTTCAACTGTCTCTCCAGCTTCTGAGTATCTAACACCACCACCTACTATAAGTAGAGGATATTTAGAAGCCTTTATTAACTTTATTGCATCTTCAATCTCATCTTGAGATGGAAGTAATCTCTTTATCTTATGAACACGCTTTTGTAAAAATGATTCTGGAAAATCATAGCATTCGCCTTGAACATCTTGTGGAAGCGCAATAGCAACTGCACCTGCATTTCCTTGATCGAGCAAAGCTCGTATAGCATTTAACATAGTGCTCATTAACATTTCAGGACGGGATACTCTATCAAAATATCTACATACTGCACGGAATGCATCATTTGTTGTAGTTGATGCAGAAGTGATATGTTCCATTTGTTGTAGAACTGGATCTGGTTGACGTGTTGCAAATGTATCACCCATAAATAGTAAAAGTGGAATGTTATTTGCGGTAGCACAACCTGCAGCTGTTACCATATTTGCAGCGCCTGGTCCAATTGATGAAAAACAAGGAATAATCTTACGTCTATTATTTTGTTTTGCATAAGACATAGCAGCTAGTGCCATACCTTGTTCGTTTTTACCCATCATTGTCTTAATAGAAGAATTACCTTGAGATAAGGCTTCGCCTACGCCAACAACACATCCGTGCCCAAAGATTGTGAACACTGAATCTAAAAGTTTTGTTTCAACGCCATCAAATGATACATATTGATTATCCAAAAAAGTAATTAGCGCATCGCCAACTGACATATATCTACTATTTGCCATAACTGCCCTCCTCAAGCCATTTATATCTTTCATCGACAATTCTTGTCTTTTCCCAAGGATTGCCATCTAAATGTCTAATCATCCAGCAACAGTACATTGGGAATCCTGGTGCTGTAACTTGTGCGTGTGTATGATTTGGTGGAATAAAGCAAGAAGAACCATCCTTAACAAAATATGGAGTCTCGCCAATAAAGCTTGCACCAAAACCTTCGCTTCTTTCAAATTTATAGTAATAAACTTCTGGTTGTGGGTGGTAATGTGGAACATAAGACCACCATCTACCTTGTCTGCATAGAACTTCGCCAACAACCAAATTTGAATAAGGCGCATTTGATTTATCAAAGATTGTGTTAATATCTCTTAACATCGTATCTTCAAGTACATCCTTACCGCCTACTTGATTTATAACATCTTCTTTTCTATAAAGCTTAGCTTTAAATACATTATTATTTGTTGTAGATTGGTAAATAAATTCACTATCTTCTATACAATCAATAATAACTTTTGTACCTTTACAAACATGAAGTGTTGTTGGATTA
>CAMNMY010000073.1 GCA_946545105.1 uncultured Clostridia bacterium | reverse complement strand
CTAGAGATAACATCAGAGCAGTTGTTAAGCATAAACTTGTTGACGTTCTTGGTTGTGCTGGAAAGGCTGATGAAATTCTTGAAGCTTACGCAAAAGCTAGCAAGTAATTTTTAGATAGAATAGAAATTAAGAGTTGTTCACTTTGAGCAACTCTTTTTTTTGCTTAAAGCGAATGAAAAGAGATATATCAATTGGCAAGAAATGAAAAGAGATATATAGATGCAAATAATTGACGTAAGAAATGAAAAGAGATATAATATTCTTGCAGAAATGAAAAGGAGAAAGTTCTTATGTCAAACAACCCATTTACGTTAATGTATGGAATGCCTGCTCCAAGCATTATTTCGCGAGCAGAGCACGAAGCTACAATACTGAAATCTTTTACTATTGATAATTCATTACGCACATTTTATATAACCGGAATACGAGGATGTGGGAAAACCGTATTTTTAAGAAATGTATGTTCCACAATAAGCAAGATAGACAATTGGATTGTTCTTGAAGTAAACTCTCAAGGCGAGATTTTGGAGTCTATAGCAAACAAACTTTATTCTAAATCTATTGATGCAAAGTTATTAGATGGATGGAGTATTAGCATAAATCTTCCTGGGGTTACAATAACAAAAAATCAACAAAATACGATTTCTGATCCAGAGATTATAATTGAGAAATTATTAGAACGTTTGTCTAATAAGTCTAAGAATATACTAATAGCCATTGATGAAGTTACAAATACTCACGAGTTTAAAAAATTTGTAAATTTCTTTCAAACCATGATTGGTAAAGGATTTAACTTCTATTTGCTAATGACAGGCCTAATTGAAAATTTTAACTTAATCATAAATGATAAGGCTATGACATTTTTAACTCGCGCTCCAAAAATAGAACTTGAACCATTAAGCCAAATCAGCATCGCTCTTGAATATCAACGAATTTTTAATATAAATAAAGAACTAGCCGTCAATATGGCGAAATTAACAAATGGTTATGCATTCGCTTACCAGGTACTAGGCTATTACTTCTACGAAAGCAAAGCGCAATCCCTTAACGATGATTTTATTAGTCAATACGACACATATCTTTGGAATAATGGATACAACAAGTTTTGGAACGATTTAACCAAAACCGAGAAGAAATTCGTTGTTGCATTAGCTCAATCTAATGCTGGGAAAAAAGAAGAAATTATATCAACAGGTGGCTTTTCTAAAACAAATTTCTCGCAATACAGAAAACGCCTTATTGAAAAAGGCCTTGTCGCTTCAACAGATTACGATAAGCTCGAATTTGTGCTTCCGCGTTTTAAAGAATTCGTGTTATACGCTAAAGATTTTATTTAGTTGCTTTATCGCTCAAAATAGATAAGTGCCGTTAAATAGAAACGGCTCTTATCTTATTTCTTTTTGGATTTATCAAATCTCTTCACTGTCTTTTCATATTGTCTTGGTTTTGAATAATCAGTGTTTGAGAACTTTTTAGATTTTGAAGGCTTGCCCTTCTTTTTATTATCATCTTTAAATTCTTTCTTTTTGAAGTCTTTTTTATCTTTAGAGAATTCTTTCTTTCCTTTAAATGAACTCTTCTTATCGCGATTAGCCTTTGGTTCTTCTTCTTTGGCTTCTTCAATAACCAACTTTCTCTTTCCAAGTTGCATACCCATAAGTCTTGAGATGTTTTGTGCTTTATCATTTGTTAATTCTACAAAAGAATATGTCTCAGATACCTTAATATCTACAATCTCATGTAATTGAACATTACATTTTGAACATACCATTTTAGCCAAAGTATCTTTATCTAATAAGTCTTTCTTTCCTACGTTTAAGAAGAATCTCTTTGTTAGGCCTTGTCTTTCAATCTTATGGAACTTGTTTGAGCCATCATGAGGAAGCGTAAAGTTTTGTTTTAACTCTGGCATCTCAATATACTCAAGCGCATTATTTGTAGCGCTTTGATAAGCTTGTACGAATCCGACTTGTGATGAATCAATAATTGTATATGCTGCACCATTTTTATTTGCACGCGCTGTTCTTCCAATTCTGTGAATATAGAAATCTGAATCTGATGGTGGGTCAAAGTTGAAGATAACTTTTATATCATCAACATCAATACCACGAGCAGCAACATCGGTTGCTACAAGGATCTCTGTTTGGCCTTCTTTGAACGCCTTCATTATTCTTGTTCTTTCGTTTTGTCTAATATCGCTATGGATCAAAGCAACGTTTTGTTTTGCATTCTTTAGCGCTTGATATAGCTTGTCTGCTCTTTGCTTTGTGTTACAAAAAACGATACATCTTCTAAATTTGTTAGATTCTTTAATATGTAAAAGGGCTGCTACTCTTTGGCTATCCTTAACCATTGTGTAGTATTGTTTAATATCTGGAATATTATCTCCACCTATTGTTGCCTCTACATATTCTGGCTCATTGAACTTTTCATCTATTACCTTTTTAATAGCATTTGGGATAGTTGCTGAGAATAAAAGTTTTTGCGTTGTAATTTGAGGAACTGCTGACATGATCTTTTCAATATCATCTCTAAATCCCATATCGAACATTTCGTCGCCTTCATCTAAAACTAACATTTTGCATTCTTGAAGTTTTAGAGTTCTTCTATCTAAATGATCTAATATTCTTCCTGGTGTTCCAACAATAACTTGTGGCTTCTTTCTTAAAAACATTAATTGTCTTTGGAAGTTTTGTCCACCATATAATCCTGCTACTCTAAATGACTCATAATACTTAACAGCCATCTTGAATACATCACATATTTGAATAACCAACTCTCTTGTTGGGCATACTATCAATGCTTGAACTTTATTAGAATCTCTATCAACCTTTTCAATGATAGGCAAAGCAAAACCCAATGTCTTTCCTGTTCCAGTTGGGGCCTTAGCAACAACATCACCAATGCCTAAAGCTAAAGGAAGAACCTTTTGTTGAATCTCTGTTGGTTCAACAATATTTTGCTCATCAAGAGCTTTTATAACTAAAGAATTAATTCCAAATTTTTCAAATTCACTCATGCTTTGAATTATACCAACATTAATCAACAACAACAATCATTTGAGATACAAAAAAAATATTAGTATAATATATAGCAAGATGAAAACAGCAATTATATTTGGAGGATCTAAAGGCATAGGCGCTCAAATAGCAAAGGAGTTTGCTAAGGGCGGATATTTTGTTGCAATCAATTACAATTCCTCTAAATCAAGCGCTGAGCAAGTCTTAGACGACATTAAAGATATTGGCGGACAAGGAATTGTTTTAAAAGCCGATATTACAAAATATGACGAAGTACAATCTATGATTGATGAACTTTTAAAGGAAAGAAAGTCAATCGATGTTGCTATCGTCTCTTCTGGCATCTCAAAGAATAATCTTTTAATTGATGCCCCACTTGATGAAATCAACGAAATTATTAATACAAATTTGATTGGAACTATATATGCATGCAAAGCAGTAGCAAAGCCAATGCTTGAAAACCATTATGGAAAGATAATCACTATATCTTCTATGTGGGGCGAAGTAGGCGCATGTATGGAAAGTATTTATTCTGCATCTAAAGGTGGTGTTATTGCATTCACAAAGGCTCTAGCAAAGGAACTTGGATACAACGGAATAAACGTTAATACTATTAGTCCTGGTCTTATTGATACTGAAATGAATAATCATTTATCTAAAGAAGATAAGGATGCTCTAATTGAATGCACTCCTTCATCTAGAATTGGAAAACCTCAAGATATAGCAAAGGCCGCTATATATCTTGCTTCAGATGAAGCTAGTTACATAAACGGCCAAGTTATTTCAATTAATGGTGGCTTTATTATTTAGGCCAATCTTGTGTAGTAAAACTACATAATTCTTCATTTATAGCATCTATTTGCTTTTTAATTGTGCTATTTTCATATAAAGATCTTTGAGATGGCGTTCCCTTAACGAATACTCTAACATCATTAAGATCTGTATTCATATTTGCAAATGCTTCAGAATTAATATTACTTGTAACATTCAAACAGCCATTGTCGATATATATAGTATTGATTGATGATTTATAGAAAGCATTCTTTTCTATATTACAAGCTGTACCTGGTAGGCAAAGCTTATCGAACATTGCTCCAGCAAATGCAGAATTAGTAACTGTAGTTAATTCACTGAATGTTGATGATTCCGTTAAGAATCTAAACGCATAAGATGTTTTATTATCCAATTTCCATTGGCTGTTTGTTGAATACAATCCTACGTATGCATATAAACTTTGTGGCTTTTGATGTCCTTGAATATCACTTCCATAATATTCAGTAATTACAAAATGCTTTGATGTTAAAGATGTTGAAGATGATGCATAGTAATCTGTTAATTGAGTTATTTTGAAGTTATCGTTGTAATTTACTGCACTATCATATCCTTCTCTTCTGAAGTTAATTGTGTAATTACAATATTTTGTATTAGAAGATGGTGTTACAAACAAAGCAAATGCAGCTGGCCCAATTGAAGATACTTCTTCAGGAAGTGTTAGATTTTGCTTGTACAACAATCTAATGCAGCCCATAAACATACCCTCTGGAATTGCTGTAACCTTTCTCTTTAATTCAACGCTCTCAAGTTGAATACAAGAAGATAAAGCATATTTTCCAAATGTTAATTCTTCATCGCCTTCATCAGATTCAAATATGATTTGTTTTAAACTTGAGCTACCAGAGAAAGCATAATCACCGATAGATGTTACGCCTGATGGAACTGAAAAATATATAAAGTTTGTTTGAGTTGATGCAAATGCATAATTACCAATTTTCTTTAATGCTGGCAATTCCAATGCATCTGCTGCACTCTTTGAACATAAAACTGTACCATAGAAAGCATAATCACCAATTTCTTGAATAGCTAATGTAGCATCTTCTTCATACATTTCTATTCTTTGAATAGCTGTGCTTCTAAATGCACTATTGTCAATCAATTCTAACTTCTCAGAAACTTTTATACAATCAAGTTGTGTACAATTATAGAAAGCATGATCACAAACTTCTTTTAAAGATTTTGGCAATTCTAACCATCTATACCCTTTTTCATCCTTTTCGTAATTCTTTGTAAGATTTGTACATTCAGCAAAAGCATAATCGCCAATATATGTAATTGTATCTGGCATAGTTACTGTGTTTAGAGAGGTACATCCCATAAAGCAGTTCTTTGGAATGTAAGTGATATTTGATGGCAAAGTAACTTGTTGCAAAACTGTATCATTTGCGAATGCGCCTTCTTCAATTTCAATGTTTGAACCTTCTTCAAATGAAACTTTAGTAACCTTTGAATCGTTTAATGCGCCTTTCTTTATAGCTACAATTTTCTTTCCT
>CAMNMY010000072.1 GCA_946545105.1 uncultured Clostridia bacterium | reverse complement strand
AGTCAGCTACGTATGGTAGAAGAGCCATTTCTCTAGCTCTCTTGATAGCTGTTGTAAGCATTCTTTGATGCTTTGAGCAAACACCGCTCATTCTTCTTGGTAAGATCTTACCATTTTCTGTGATGAACTTTCTTAACTTAACAATATCTTTGTAATCGATATCTGTAGCCTTGTCAACGCAGAAAATGCAAACCTTTCTTCTTGGAGCTCTCTTACCTGCTACGAAAGGTCTCTTTCCTTCCTTTGCTGGAGCTGTTTGTGCTGGTGTAACAACCTTTTCCTTATCTTCCATTTTTCAAATCTCCTTTATTAAAATGGTAATTCGCCTGATGCTACTGTTGTATCTTCAACGATAGCTTCTGGTTCTTCACCTGATTCTGCAGCGGCCTTTGTTCCGCCGTCACGTGGTGATAGGAACTCAACGTCGTCTGCTTGAATATCTATAGTTTGACGATTTGTCCCATCTTGTGCTTGGTATTTGTTGATTTGGATAGAACCAACGATGGCAACTTTCTTACCCTTTGCTAAGTTGTTAGCGCAGCTTTCTGCTAGGCCTCTCCAGCAAATGATGTTGAAGAAATCTGTTTCCTCGTTTGTTTTAGCAAATCTACGGTTTACTGCGATTGAAAATCTGCAGTATGGAACGCCTGATGCTGTTTCCTTCTTATCAACGTCTGTAGATAAATTACCTATTAAAAATACCTTGTTCATAAATTTCTCCTTATTTTCTAATAATCATACATCTGAAAGTTTCGTCCATGATACGGATTTGTCTTTCGATCATAGCTGGAACTTGAGCTGGAGCTGTAAACTCAACTAGTACATAGTATCCTTCTGTCTTGAAGTTGATAGCGTAAGCAAACTTACGTGTTCCCCACACGTCTTCCTTATCTACAGTACCTTCGTTAGAAGTGATGATAGCACTAATCTTTTCTACAACAGCCTTCTTTTGATCTTCTGCTAAATCATTATCAATGATGTATAAAAGCTCGTACTTGTTCATGTGTAATACCTCCTTTTGGTCTAGTGTCCCCTACTTCGATGTAGGAGCAAGGATTTTGAACAAAATTTATATATATTCAAAATGTATTATAACTATATCATTATAAATATTTAAAAGTAAAGCGATTTTTAGGTGTATAAAAAATAGGCGTTTTTCATCCACCTACTCACCTTGTGTATTATGACTGCAAAAACTCAACAATATTTATTTCCTTTATCTTTATACCATCTGATTCGATTTCTCTTGTCTTTCCGTTTGTAACAATGTCTAGTTCTACATCTTCCTTGCTTGTTTTTGCAAATTTTACTAGCGATTTAATTTCTCTATCGGCAGAGTTTTCATTTAGCTCTAGTGCTACTTGGATTGCTTTCTTTTGTGGAATATAGAAATCTATATCGATTCCAGTTTTAGAGCTCTTTATGTAATATAGTTCCTCTTCTTTCCTTCTTAAATGTGTTGCTACCAAATTCTCTAAGGCTATACTTTCTTTGTCTACTAAGAATAGTCCCAATAACCCATTATCCACAAAATAATATTTTGGTGTTGATTCCTTTTCTACAAAATGAGAATAATATTCCTTTAATTCAAATATTAGATTTGAATCCTTAAAATAAGCAATATAATCTATTATTGTATCTTTGCTTATTTTTATTCCAATACTATTGATAATATTGCATAGTTTTGAATAAGACATCTCATCCTTTGTTGTCTCTGCTAATTTCTTTGCAATTAATCTAATTGCTTGCTCTTGTCTTATCTTGTTGTGCAAGATAATATCATTTAGAACTATTTTTTGATATACACCTTTTAAGTAATCTCTCTTGTTTGTAAATTGCAATACTTCAGGTAGTCCACCATATTTTAAATATTCAAAATATGCACGATTTCTTTCTCCTTTTGCTTTTGTCGATGCATCTTTACTTATTCCTTTTGCTAACAAAAACTCATTAAAAGAATAAGGTGTTACATACATTTGAATGTATCTACCACCTAATGCCGCATTCATTTCTGAAGACAACATTTTTGCGTTGCTACCCGTAATATATACTCTCTTTTTGGAATCTGCCATTCTTCTTGCAAATTTTTCCCAGCCATCAATATTTTGAATTTCATCAAAGAAATAATAAGCCTCTTTTTGTGTCAATTCGTTTTTAACTTCTAAGATGTCGTTAAAATCTGTTACGTTAAATTCCAATAAACGCTCATCTTCAAAAGTAATGTATATTATTTGAGACTCGTCTACACCGCTTGCCAACAAATCTTTTACTCTCTTATATAATAGAGTGCTCTTTCCGCTTCGTCTTAGTCCTACTAATATATAGTTGGCATTCTCCTCAAACACATAATCCTTTCTTTCGACTATTTGTGTTTCTTTTATTACTTCCATTTGATCTTTGATTACTTGCTTTAGTACTTCGTGGTTCATGATTCCCTCTTTGTTATTCACTCAAATTATACCATTAAAAAGAAATGGTGTCGAGTATAATCGACAACTTTATATGCTTTTTATCGAGTATAATCGACAGATTGATAATTCGCTAAAAATAAAGGGCTCTATTGAGCCCTTCGCTTTATATGTTCTTTTCTAAAAGCTCTACTGAGAACTTCAATCTTCTTAATGTTTCTTCCTTTCCTAGAAGTTCTGCCATTTCTGTAGCACCACCTGGAGTAGAAGCTGCAGCTGTAATTGCTAATCTTAAAGGTAAGAAGATTTGTCCAGTTTTAATTTGCATCTCTTGAGCTGTATTTGTTAATAACTCTTTTAGATAATCGTTTGTCCAATTTTCTACCTTTGGTAGAATTTCTTGACATTTCTTTAAAGCTGTTAAAGCGATTTCCTTTGTGATCTTCATCTTTTTGTGTTCGAACATTTCAACATCATATTCACCGAATTCTTCTAAGAAGTTAACCTTCTCTGGGATGTCGCTGAAGATTTCTGTTCTTGGAATTAATAATTCGGCAAGTTTTCTATAATCATATTTTCCTGCAATTTTGCTTTGCTCAAAATATGGTGTAGCGAATTTCAAATATTCATCTACGCTTAATTCCTTAATATATTCACCATTTAACCAACGCATCTTTGCTTCATCAAAGATACTTGGTGAGTGAGAAATACCATCTACATCAAAGCTCTCTAGCATTTCTTGCATTGTCATCTTTTCTTGGTTATTCTTTGGAGCCCAACCAAGTAAAGCAATGTAGTTTACGATTGCTTCTGGTAAATATCCCTTAGCAATAAAATCTTCGAAGTTAGCATCTCCATATCTCTTAGACAACTTTCTTTGAGCATCCTTCATAATTGGAGATAGGTGCATATAATGAGGTCTTTCCCAACCAAATGCATCATACATTAGATTATATTTTGGAGTTGAAGATAAATATTCAACGCCTCTAATAACATAGTTAATCTTCATTAAGTGATCATCAACAACGTTTGCGAAGTTATATGTTGGCATACCATCTGTCTTAATTAAGATTTCATCTTCCATATCCTTGTTTGGAACTGAGATGTGTCCAAATACCATATCATCATATTCAGATACACCTTCTTCTGGAATGTTTTGTCTTATTACATATGGTTCACCTGCATCAAGCTTTGCTTGAACTTCTTCTTTAGAAAGATGTAAACAGTGCTTATCGTATTTGCCAATTCCGTTTTCATCCTTTAGTGTAGCTAATCTTTCCTTTGAACAGAAACAATAATAAGCTCCACCCTTTTCTACTAGCTCTTTTGCATATTTTAGATATAAGTCTTTTCTTTCACTTTGAATATATGGACCATAACCACCATCCTTATCTGGGCCTTCATCGTGTTGAATGCCAGCTTTCTTTAGTGTGCTATAAATAACATCAACGGCCCCTTCTACATATCTTTCTTGGTCTGTATCTTCAATTCTTAAAACGAATGTTCCGTTGTGCTTCTTTGCCCATAGATAAGCATATAAACATGTTCTTAAATTTCCAATATGCATAAACCCTGTAGGGCTTGGTGCAAATCTTGTTCTTACTGTTTCCATAATAAAACTTCCTTATGTATTTAATAATCCTTATTAAGGATACCATACTTATTATATTTTGTGTATAATTATAACGATATGGATTATATAAATCAATTATTAAATGACACTCTAAAATTAGTTGCTATTGATAGCGTTCAATCAGAGCCAACACCGCTCTCTCCTTTTGGCGATGGCGTTGGCAAATGTCTTGATGAAGCATTAAAAATCGCTTATAAATTAGGATTTGAAACAAGAAACGAAAATGGTTACTATGGCACAGCTACAATTGGCGAAGGCGAAGAATTCGGAATCTTAGGCCACGTGGATGTTGTTCCATATAAAGACCAAATGTGGATTAGAAAACCTCTTGGTGAAGTTAGAGATGGCGTTATCTATGGTAGAGGCGTTTTGGATGATAAAGGTCCTATGCTTTGCTGTTTATATGCAGTTCATAAATTGATTAATGAAGGATTCTGCCCAAAGAAAAAGATAAAATTTATATTTGGTGGAAACGAAGAAAGTGGCTGGAAGTGTATCGAAAGATATAATCAAGTTGAAACTATGCCAAAAACAGGATTTTCTCCAGATGCAGACTTCCCTGTTATTAATGGCGAAAAAGGCATCGCACACTTTGAAATAACAATGGATAAACCAAAAGAATTAGTTTCTTTATCTGGTGGTGCAAGACCAAATATGGTAATAGATAAGGCTGAATGCGTTATTGAAGCACAATTCCCAAAGACAATGGATGTTAATTTATGCATATCTTATAAAGATAATATATCTTCGATAGTTTCATTTGGCACTGCTGCACATGGATCTACACCTGAGATAGGTGATAATGCCTTTTTGCATATCTTAAAGCTTCTAGGGGAGAATTTGGGCGGCATATACGGAAAATTGAATTCTCTTTTATATTCTATAAAAGGGGAAGGACTTGGTTTAAATATTAAAGACGAAGAAAGTGGTGAATTGACATTAAATGTCGGCGTTGTAAACACACATTTAGACAAGTTAACTTTAGTTATTGATATTAGATATCCAGTAACATACTCTTTAGATTACATTGTAGATAAAGTTCAAAGTGCGTTTGATTTTGCTGAATGTAAACTAATTAGTTCTCAACCACCTTTATTTGTAGAAAAGAAAGATCCATTAGTTCAATCTTTATTGAAGGCGTATAACAATGTAATGGGAACAAACCTTGAACCAATTGCTATTGGTGGTGGTACATATGCGCGTGCAATGGAACATGGCGTTGGATTTGGACCAGTCTTCCCTAATACAAGATCTACAGCCCATGAAGCAGATGAGCACTTCTCTGTTGCGGATTTTGAAAAAGCATTTGA
>CAMNMY010000071.1 GCA_946545105.1 uncultured Clostridia bacterium | reverse complement strand
CAGCTCTAGAAATGAGCCAAAACTCAATGAGATATTCTTGGACATTCGAAGAAGTTGACCATAAGTTACATACAATTATGATTAACATTTATCATAATGCAGCAAAGGCTGCTAAAGAATATGGAATGGAAGGTAACCTAGTTGCAGGTGCTAACATTGCAGGTTTCTTAAAAGTTGCAGACGCTATGCTATCTGAAGGTGTTGTATAATCAATCACTAAAATGATATCTACCGCTTGGGCAATTGGCACAGGCGGTATTTTTTTTAGCAAATTCCGATATTTAATTATTAACATATTTATGTTAAAATATAGTCATGGGCAACAAGTGGTTTAGATTTTCAATGACGGTTTTTGGCGTAATAGTTTATATATTGCTTGGGTGGACTATTGTAATTCCTACAATTTTAACAAAAATCATATTAGATTCATATTTCGAAAGAAGAGTTAAGTATTCTATGGTTTGTGATGACAATAAATTTTATCCAGGCCTTCAAGAAAAAGAAGCTAGGTTTATGAGCGGTAAAAACAAATTATATGGTGCTTTTTTCTCTCACGAAGGTCATAAACCATATAGAGCATTGATGATAGTTTCTCATGGTATTGGATGCTCTCATAAGAATTATTTACAAGTAATAGATTATTTTACAAGAAAGGATTATCTTGTTTTTGCTTTTGATATGACAGGATGCTGCCAAAGTGAAGGCAAGGGTATGGAAGGTTTACCTCAATCAATTAAGGATATTAAGAATGCAATTATATTTGCATCATCTCAAGAAGAAGCAAAAGGCTTAAAGACTTTTGTGTTTGGCCATAGCTGGAGCGGATATGGCTCTGCTTGTGCACTAAATGATAAAGAAGTAAGACAAAGAGTATCTGCGCTTGCTACAATTGCCGGCTTTAATGAATTCTGGGGAATTATGAGAGACCAAGGCGCTAAGAAGAGTTCAAATATAGTAAAGCTTGCAAAGCCTTTTGCATATATTGCATATCTATTCTCATTTGGTAAATATGCTTGGATGAGTGGTGTTGGCGGAATTAACAAATATAAAGGTCCAGTATTCGTCGCTCATAGTAAAGATGATAGAACGGTTAATTACAAGCTAAGTATTGCTAAACAAATGAAAAAATGTAAGAACAAAAATGCAGAAGTTCACATTTATGAGGATAGAGGACATACCATCTATAGACCTATTGAATGCGAAAGGAATATAGATAGGGCAAGAGAAGGCAAAGAAAATTTGGTTAATGTTGACGATAATGTATTCACATACTTTATGAATGATAGATATAGATTTTCTCCAAGAGAGGATGTCTTTGGATTAGATGAAGAATTTATGAACCAAATCGAGGAGTTCTTTTCAAAACAAGAAGGAGTAACATGCTAAAAAGATCATCAGGAGTTTTAATTAATGTTTCCACACTACCAAGTAGATATGGAATAGGTGGTTTTGGCCACGAAGTAGAAAAATGCGTAGAATTTTTATTAGAAGGAGGGTTTACCCGTTGGCAAGTTCTTCCTTTAACTACTATAGGGCTTGGGAATTCGCCTTATTCAGGCAACTCAGCATTTGCTTTAAACTTCTTATATATTGACCCAGATAAGTTGCTAGAAGCGGGCTATATTAACGAACAAGAAAGAAATGAAGCAATTTATCCAGGAACACCATATGTTGTTGATTATGGCGCTGTTTTCCAATTGAAAGATAAAGTATTAAGAGCCGCATATAAAAATAAAGGTGAAGAAATACACGACAAATTGAAAAAATATTTAAAAGCTAATTCATGGGTTTATGATTATGCTTTATATATGACTATAAAGGAAAAGTTTAATAACTCTTCTTGGCTTGATTGGCCAAAGGAATATAAATTCCGTGAAAATGTAAATGAGAAAGATTTTATAAAAGAAAACAGATGGGAGTTTTACTTCTATGTCTTTTCTCAATATCTTTTAGATATTCAATGGAGTGAATGCAAAAAATATCTAGCATCTAAAAAGATAAGCGTAATTGGAGATATGCCAATGTATGTGTCTTTAGATTCTTCAGATGTTTGGGCAAATAGAAAGAACTATCAATTAAAAGCAGATGGCACTCCAAAGAAAGTTGCAGGTGTACCACCAGATTATTTCAGCGAAAATGGTCAATTATGGGGTAACCCTCTATATGATTATAAATATATGGAACAAAACAACTATGCTTGGTGGATTCAAAGAATTGATAGAATGATGGAAATCTACGATATCTTAAGAATTGACCACTTTAGAGCATTTAGTGAATACTGGGCAGTTCCAGCCGATGCAGAAACAGCAAAAGAAGGAAAATGGTGTAAGGGCGTAGGTAATGAACTATTTAATTTGATATTTGAAAAATATCCAAAGGATAGATTTATAGCAGAAGATCTTGGCATTATTGATGATAAAGTTAGAAGACTTCTAAAGAAGACCGGTCTTCCAGGAATGAGAGTAATGCATTTTGGGTATGGAGATAAAACGAATATTCATACACCATGTAACTATGTTAAGAATTGCATTGGCTACACAGGAACCCACGATAACAATACATCCCTTGGATGGCTATGGGAATTAAATGAAGGCACAAGACAAAAAGTTTTGGAATATTTGGGATGTTCTAAAGATGATTGGGGAAGAGGTGCTTTTGATAATATCTCGGTAAAACTAATGATAAAGAAACTAATGGAGTCTGAATGTCAAATTGCGATAGTTCCACTTCAAGATTTATTCGGATTTGGTTCAGATTGTAGAATGAATACTCCAGGCGTTGCTACAGGTAATTGGCAATATAGAGCAACTCAAGATCAATTTGATTCTTGTAGAAAATCATATTATAAAGATTTGAATATTGCGACAGGACGATTCTAATGAAGATTTTTTATGCATATGACATTAGCGAGAAAGATTTTATTCCTCTTGTTATAGCAAAATATAACAAATTGGCTAAAACCAACGTTGGGAAGTTTGCATATGATAAAAATGGAGTACCTACTTTAGAAGAAGCATATATCTCTCTATGCACAGTAAATAATCTTATTGTGGCAGCAATATCTTTAGAGAAGGTTGGAGTCGCGGTTGAGCCAAAAGATAAGAAGTTACCAAAGAAAATTGGTAAGACCATTCAAGAATTTGTAGATTATAATGCATTTTTAAGATGGACAGGAAAGGGTATTATAATGAGCGTAACATATAAAGCATTTCCTGAAGATAAATTGCGTAGATTTACAATTGGAGATTATATAGGTAGCGTGTATTCAATCGATGGGAGTACATCCCTAATAGAGGTTAAATAACTTGCCAATAGGCGCAAAATAATATAATATAAATGTGTAATTTGGAGGTTCTATATGAGCAAAGAAGAAATATTAAGCGGATTAAAAGAAATTATTGCAGACAGACTAGGATCAGATGTTACAAACGTTAACATGGACACAACATTATCTGAAGATTTACAAGCTGACTCTTTAGACAAAGTTGAAATGATTATGGATGCTGAAACAAAATATTCAATCGAAATCGATGATGATGCATCAATTGGTTTTGAAACAGTAGGAGATGTAGTTAACTATATTGCATCTAAACTATAATTAGAATTTAGAATTAAAAAATCGGGTCGTGTGCTTTTGCATACGACCTATTTTATTTGGTAAGTATATCCTTTTTGTGTTGAATCGTTTTCGTATTTGATACTTTCAATTATATATCCGTTTTGTAAAAGGGTAGAAGCCACAATGTTAAACGCATACGTCTCTGCAAGTATCGTTTCAATCTTTGATTGTCGTTCATTAAAGTAGATATTAAAATCTTGGACAAGCAAATTCATTAATTCAACATTGCCATAGTCTTCGTTTATGTTTGTTACAACCTTTCTCCAAATCTCGCTAGATATAAGCATATTTGCAAAGTCTACATTTAGAAGAAAACCTTTAGTTTTTTCGTAAGCTATTCTTGCCACCTTTTCAACTTGTAGGGCACTATGCTTTATAACATCTTCTCCTTGAGAACCATTTGTTGTAGTTGTATATTTCGAATTGTTTTCAAATAAGATTTCACTATAGACATTTATCTTTTTGTCACCTTTTGAAAAACAAACGCATTTTGAAAACAAATTAGCAACTTTTAAAATATGTAGTTTCATATCTGAAGGGATATCTTTATCTATATAGATAATATCGCCCAAATTTTGCAAATCAATTGAAGAGATGGAATCTTGTTCAATTATAGATATATCTTTTAAATTTAGGGCCTTAAATGCGTTTAGATTTTTATTTGAGATAAAGTAAGTAGCCATGATTAGAAACCAATCTTTCTCTTTTTCTTCATTACGATAATCATCACGATAGATGCAGCAACAATAACACAAGAAATAACGATAAGTGTTATTTGAAGTGCAGTTAATCCTTTTTGTGAGATTTGAGATGTTAGAACATATGCATATGTGTCTTTATAAATTACTTTTGTCCACTTAGCATTTTTATTAAATTCTTCTGCTAAATTCAATTCTTCGCCATCAGTTAACGCAGCAACTTGTGTGCTTTCTTCTGTTGGTAGTGCATATAGATAAACTAAAGAACCAATTGAATCAGCAGATATTTTCACAGATTTTAAAACAGTTGGTGCAGTTAATCTTGTATATGGAGATACATCTGTAATCTTTACATATCCTGTTAAGATTTCACCGTTTGATACATATGAAATTTTGTAATAGTTCCAAACTTGTTTATCTCCTTCTTGAGCTACGTTGTCTACGACAATTAATTCACCATATCCAACAATTGTTGTTAAAGCTTCAGCATCTGCATATGGATACTTATAAACAGTTGTTTCTGGGAATAAGCCTTGTGCGTATAAGCCAATAGCTAAAGATTTTGCATCAGTGTTTGGATCAATCTTTGTAAATGTAGCACTTTGTGCTTTTAGATATCCTTTAGTGCCATCTTGTTTTGTTACATAATAGAATGTGCTATTGCTATCTTCATATGTAATTTGTGTTAGCACTAAGAAGTAATCGTTCAAAGAAAGCGTAGATGTAATTTGCATGTTTCTTGGAGAAGAATACAAATTAGCTTCATTTGAAGTTAACTTTGCTACATATACTAAATCAAATGTAGTAGGGTGCACATATTCGCTGTTATCGAATTTGTTGAAGTATGTGCAAGATGTTCCATCGTATGCATATTGGTAGATAGAACTTCCTTTATGTGCAAAGATGTACATATTTAAATCAATTGAAGATGTAGCGATATTTCCGCTTGCATAATCATCAGTCAATTTAGCACTTTCTAAAGACGCAATGTTTATTTTATACATTCCTGATGTTGTGTTAACAATAATGTCACCATCGAAATAGATCATTCTTGTAGCACCAGTTATTGATGTAATCTTAGTAAATTCGTTTGAAGATG
>CAMNMY010000070.1 GCA_946545105.1 uncultured Clostridia bacterium | reverse complement strand
AACGTCTAGATGTGTTTTTGGATTCATAATGAATTGAGTATCGTTTTGCCCATAGATATCTACTAAAGATTGAGCAAGTTCCTTTAACATTTGAAGCGTAACTTTGCTACCATTTATAGAACAAGTATTTTTACCATCTATACTCATTGTTCTCTTTAGCATCAATTCATCATCTGAATCTATCTCATATTCTTTTAGAATATCTTTTGCTTTATCACAATTTGAAATATCAAAAAATGCTGTTACTTGGGCTGTATCTTTACCGTAGGAAATTAATGATTTATCTGCACGCTTTCCAAGCACAAAATTAAGAGAATCAATAATAATTGATTTTCCTGCACCAGTTTCACCAGACAAAACATTTAAACCTTTTTCAAAGTTTATTTCAAGTTCGTCTATGATTGCAATGTTTTTGATTTGTAGCGTGCTTAACATATTAGAAGAAACTCTTTAGCGTTCTAGCAATTTCATTTGCATTTTCTGGAGATGAAGCAACTGCAAAGATACAGTCATCACCAGCAATTGTGCCTAGGATTTGTTCAAATTCTTGTTTATCTAAGAATGCAGCAGCTGAATTTGCACCACCAGTTACAGTTCTTATAACTATCATATTGCCAGCCGTTTGAATAGATAATACAGATTCTTTGAATAAGTTACCAAATTTAACTGAAATACCATCTGTTGTGTATTTAACTTGAGTATATTTAAATTTCTTCTTTGCCCCATGCATTTTAACAAGGCCAAGTTGTTTAATATCTCTTGATACTGTTGCTTGAGTAGATGGATAACCTAATTCATTTAATTTATCTACCAATTCTTCTTGCTTTTCGATTTCATAATTAGTAATGATTTCGATAATTGCGTTTTGTCTACGGTTCATACTTATTTATTCTCCCCAAAAACTTAGTTTTTGTAATAATTTCTGATAAAAGTTTTGATTATTTAATCTAATAAAAGATGCAGAAAATCTTGCTTTTCTAATCTTTATTTCAGCTTCATCTTCAAATTGATATCTATCCTTTCCATCAATAACAAGTTTCATATCTTTAGATTTAGAAGATAAATAGATTTCTGAATCATCTTGTACAACGATTGGAACAGAATGTAGCGAATGTGGACATATTGTATTAACAATAAATGCTTTTACAAATGGAGCCAAGATAGGACCATTACATGCAAGTGAATATGCAGTAGATCCAGTTGGCGTTGCTACCATTACACCATCACCTCTTACTGTTGCTGTATAAGAATCGTCAATATTTATCTTTATTGAAGATACTTGTGAATTAGATGAAGTTAAAATAGCTTCATTTAATGCATAGAATTTATCACCATTTGGAACTTGTGCTCTAACCAAAGATCTATTCTCGATTGTATATTCGCCTTTTAAAAGCGAATCAACAGCAGATTCTAAGTCATTTTTGTCCACTTCCGTTAGGAAGCCTATTTTGCCCATATTGACGCCTAGAATTGGAATAGCTTTATCATCAATATATGAAATGACATTAAGCATTGTTCCATCTCCACCAAAAGCAATAACTATATCTGCATCTTTTGATAAATCTTCAAGAGATACTACATTTTCAAAATTTTTAATTTCTTCTGATGCAGCAAGCGAGTATTTGATATTCTTTTTCTCAAGGATATCTATTAAAACCTTTGTGGCTTTTAGAGATTTGTCTTTGTGTACATTTGTATAAATTCCAATTTTCATATAAATAATTATACACGAAAATGTATATTATTAAAATATAATTTTAAACAATTTTTGCAAAAAAAGTTGGGCCGCTTTATACGACCCAACTAAACAAGCTAATAATGTCTATTTATTCAAAGCACCCAAAATTGCAGATAAATCAAAATTTAATGGGACAACAACAGCTGCATCTTTTTCTTCTTGAGATAGAGTTGGAACTGCATCCTTTGTAGAAATTGAAGCATTAATTGTTAATTCTTGTCTTGTTAAATTAATCTCTTCTGTAGCTGGAATATCTTTGAATAATCCATTAAATGCGTTAGAAATTGTAGCTGATACTGAAATGTCTAACATTGTCTTAGCGTCAATTGAAACAGTAAGAGAAACTTCACCTTCAAAATCATTTTTTGCTATATCTTTTTCAACGTCTTCTGGATCATCAAAAGCTCTAATTAAAGTGTTAATAGATTCCTTATTTAATTTTGCAGAGAATGTAACGACAGAACCCTTTGTTTTTGTAATTTGAATATTGCAAGCTTCAACAATCTTCTTAACATCATTAAATTTAATAGAATTATCTACTGGTTCTTCGCCTTCTTTTGGTTCTTTAGCTGTAATCTTTTCGATTGCTTTTAGATATGAAGCCTTAGTATTGACAATAGACTTATAAACTGGAGCAACATCCTTTGCTGGAAGCATAAGATCAACCATACCAAGAATGCTTGTCAAATCAACAGCAGCAGTTTTGTTGTTCATATCTGGAATGTTAATGATATATGTAACCATTTCAGGAATTGCTTTGATTGCTGTATCAGATAATTCAAGTTTTGTATATAACTTAGATTCATCAACATAAAGTTTAGCTTTTTCGTTGTATTCATCAACATCACAGAAATTTGGAACCTCATCTTCGCCTACTTTCTTTGGCAATTTTGCTGTAAATTCACCGCCAACATAAAGCTTAGAAGCGCCGACAATCTTACTTAATGTGTATTCCTCAAGAGTATCTGGAAGTGCTGCACCAACTGAAACATTTCCGTTGAATTCTAAATTAAAAGCTGCACCTTTTTGTGTACCATTGCAAACACCTTGTGCCCCTGCTGTTAATACGATGTTATCATATGTAGTTGTATCAACTTCTTTAGCACCTAAAGCCATAACAGCAGCAGTAACTTTTTCTGAATCAGCTGTTTTCTTAATTGTAATTGTTTGTTCTTCACCATTTTCATCTGTATAAGTTAATTTTTGTAATTCTTTATCTGTACAAGCAAATAACATCACAGAAATTGAACATAAAAGAACAACTATCAATAAAACTGATAAAATCTTTTTCATAATTTATTTGTACCTCCTTATCAATAAGTAAAAAAAATTACTTATAAATATATTATACATAGATTTTACAATATAGTCAAAATTTAAAACTTTTTTAAAAGGATTAGATATTCTCGATTTTTATTAGGTTTTATCGGAGCATTTGTAAATTTTAGGGGTTCAAGGTGAATAGATTTTGCAAATGTTTTTATATCTTCAATTGTATTATCTATTACTTTTTGAGATTGTACGATTCCCTTTTTAGATAAATACTTTTTACCTACCTCAAATTGAGGTTTTATAAGTGCAATAATTTCCCCATTTGCTTTTAGCAACTTAGCAACATTTTCTAGAATATATGTTAATGATATGAACGAAACATCTATTGATGCAAAATCACATTCTTCCCCAATGTCGTCTAAAGTTACATATCTTGCATTCATTCTATCTTTGACAATTACTCTTTCATCGTTTTTTAGCCTATTTGGGAGTGCGCATTCGCCAACGTCAAGCGCATATACCTTTTTTGCACCATGAGATAGCATACAGTCTGTAAAGCCACCATTTGATGCGCCAATATCTATACAAACTTTTCCATCAACAGAATAATTAAAATCATTTATGGCTTTTTCCAGTTTATCTCCGCCTAAAGATGCAAATTTGAATTCATCAATAATTTCAATATTTGAATTATAATCAACATCCAAAGATGGTTTAGAAACAACTTCGTTGTTAAGCATAACAAAACCAGATTCTATAAGCTGTTTTGCTTTAGTTCTTGTATAATCAAATTTTTGTGAAATTAAAAGATCGATTCTCATTTGATTAAAGTCTTAATAAAATCAGAAATAGAATCACCATCAAGACCATTTGCTTTCAATAAAGCATCTTGAGATGCATTCTTTAAAATCTTATCATCAATACCCTTGATATGTAATTTAACATTATAAATGTTATTCTTAACATAATATTCAGCGACTGCAGATCCAAAAGAACCAGAAATTATATTATCTTCAATAGTTACTATTGTTTTATCCTTTATTGCATTAAGAACTTCTGTATCTAGAGGTTTAACAAATCTAGCATTAATTAATGTTGGATAAATACCTTCTGAATTTAGCGTTTCAAAAGCATGAGATGCAACAGATACAGCTGTAGCTCCAGTTGCTAAAACAACAATATCTGAATCATCGTGTCTATGTAGATATTCCCACTTTCCAAGTTCAATTGGTTCGTGTATAGAATATTCTATTCTAAGGTTTCCTTTTGGATATCTAATTGCCATAGGACCTTCATGTTGTAGTGAGAAATCTAACATATTCTCTATTTCAATTGAATCCTTTGGTGAAGCAATTACCATATTTGGCATTAATCTCAAGAAAGAAACATCATAAATACCTTGGTGTGTTTCACCATCTCCAGATACAATACCTGCTCTATCTACTAGGAATTTAACGTTCAAATTAGATAGACATATATCATGAAGAATTGAATCGAATGCTCTTTGCATAAATGTAGAATATACCGCAAAATATGGTTTTTTACCTCCAAGAGCTAATCCAGATGCCATAGTTGCAGCATGTGCTTCGCAAATACCAACGTCAATAAATCTAGATTTATGTGTCTTTTCGAAGATTTCAAGTCCTGTGCCTTCTTCCATCGCAGCTGTAATTGCGTAAATATTCTTATCTTGAGAAGCCATTTTTGTTAATTTTGCACCCATAATTTTTGAGAAAGATGGCTTATCCCAATGCTTTGGAGAATATCCATGATATCTTTCTGGGTCTAATTCGGCTTCTGTTAAGCCCTTACCTTTTATTGTTTTAACGTGCAATACGATAGAACGCTTAGAATTTTTAGCATAAGTTAGTGCATTTATTAATTCTTCAATATTATGACCATCAATATTGTCTAGATAATTTAGGCCATATTCGCCAAATGCATCGCCTCTTCCAGGAACGCCATTTAAGTATCTTGAAATATATCCAACTGTCTTAGAAATTGACATGTCGTTATCATTTAAGATAACGATTTGCTTTTGTTTTAGCGTAGCCATATCATTTAAAGCTTCATAAGATAATCCACCAGTTAATGAACCATCGCCAATTAAAGAAATAATATTTCCTTCTGGATTTGTTCTAACAAGTCCGCAAGCAATAGATAATGCCGTAGATGCGTGTCCTGTTGTAGCTGTGTCATAAACACTTTCATCGATTCTTGGGAATCCAGAGATACCATTTGTTTGTCTTAAAGTTGAGAATCTATTATATCTTCCTGTTAGAAGTTTATGCGCATAGCATTGGTGTCCTACATCGAAGATAAGTTTGTCTTTTGGTAAATTAAATACATATTCAATGGCAATAGTTAACTCAATTACACCTAAATTTGATGCTAAATGACCACCGTTTTTAAAAACAGTATTAATAATA